>JAAYXG010000057.1 GCA_012516015.1 Lysobacteraceae bacterium
CGTTAGACGAGCGCCCGACCCTTGGTTCGTGCATTGTAATGAGAGTACCGACCGGTGCCCACTGTGCGGTTGCACAGACACCGATCCGCCCGCACGGCGACCGTGTAGGTCGGATTTCAATCCGACCAACAGAATTGTCGGAATAAATTCCGACCTACATCCACGGACGGCGTCTCAGACGTCGAACGCCAGCTGCCGCCGATCCCCAATCACCTGTTCGAACTCGAGGCCGAGGGTCGCCAACACGGGTTCGGCGACCGGCTTGATTTGCTTGAGCACGTAATGCTCGCGGTCGATCGGATGTTGTACGTTATCGATCGGCTCGGGGCCGTCGGTCGTCATCACGTACGACACGAGCCGGCCGGGCGGTTGCGTCGACTTGCGCGCGGCAACGACGTGCGGCGGCGTGGTCGCCGTGTAGTCTTCGGCGCCTTTGCGCAGGTTCTTGCGGTAGACGAGCGCATCGTCCAGTTTGCCTTCGCGTACTTGGCGCACGATGTCTTCCAGGTACGCATCGACGGGGCGGTCCGTAAACAGCCGCAGGTACAGCTCGCGTTGGACCTGCTTCGCAAGGGCCGTCCAATCGCGGCGGACGACTTCCATGCTGACGAATTGCACGGTGTCTCGACCGTAGGGGAGTCCCGCATAGCGCTTGCTGGCGCCGCGCGTGCTGTGCCGTGCCTGGGGTAGAAACAACTTCGCGTAGAGCTTCTCGAACTTGAGCTCGAGCTGACTCGTCACTCGCCAGCGTGCTTCGATGTATTGCGCGAGCTCGCGATTCAGCTTCGACGCGAGCTCGCGTCCGCGTGCAAGCGCCGCTTCCGCATCCTCGATGCCCGACTGCACGAACAAGCTGTCCGTATCGCCGTAGAGAACCCTAAAGCCCGCGTCTTCGAACCACTGCTTCGACCAGAGCAACAGCTCACGCCCCGTGCCCGTGATCGAATTTGCGAGGGCGGGATTGTAGAACCGGCAGGCGGGTGTCCCGAGCACGCCATAAAACGAATTCATGAGGATCTTGATGGCGTTTGCCGCGACGTCGTGGCCTGCCTTCCTCGCGGCCTCGCGCCGCGGAAAAAGATCGTCGAGCAGTCGCGGCAGAATCGCCGAGTCGCGACGAAACGCGCCCCCAGGCGTCCGAATGACATCGTCTTCGGGCGGCGGCGCCTCGACATACGAAAGCGGATCGATGTTGAACGTACGAATGATGCTCGGATAGAGGCTCTTGAAATCGAACACCCATACGTTCGGATGCAGCCCCGTGATCGGCTCGAGCACATGCCCGCCTTGCTGGGCCGCATAGACGCGAGCGTCATCCGCTCGAACGGAGGGCGCGACGATGCGTCGCCGCACGAGCTCGCTCAGATAGAGGAAGTCGAAGGAGGCGATGCTCGCGGCCACGCGATCGGGTGTCATGCCGGTCAGCTCGCTGCGCGCGAACGCGAGCGGGATCAAGTTCAGGCGCTCGACGATTTGATAGGCAAGGCGAGCGTCCGTGCGCGCGTACAGCGCGAATGCAGCCAGGTCGTGGCGGTAGTTGTGCATGATCTCCGCGATGCGATCGTTCACGTCGCCCGCGACGGCCTTGCCTTCGCCCAAGACCTCGCGTGCAACGGCATCGAGCGAATAGTCGTCCATCCGCACGAAGGCGCCGCGGAGCAGATCGATGCCGTCTAGCGCCAAACGTCCTGGGACGCTCGCCTGACCGCTGCCGAAATAGCCTTCGGCTTTGCGCAACCGCAACGCTCCGGTATCGCGCCCGAGTTGCAGCGGATGATCGAGCCGCATCGCGATCCGTTGCAGCACAGTCAGATCGAAGTCGATCGTGTTCCAGCCTGTGAGCACGTCGGGATCGTAGCCTCGGACGCGCTCGCAAAACGCATCCAGCGCGGCCGACTCGCTTGCGCACGCGATCGCACCCTCGGGCATCGGGCGATCGCTGCCGTCGACGATGAGCACTTCGTCGACATCGGGCGCGTACATCGAGATCGCGAGCAGTCGCCGGGCCTTGGGGTCGGTCTCGATATCGAAGGCAAGCGTCCGCGGTTCGATCTTCACCTGCGCGGGCCGAACCGTCGGGTTGTCGAAAACCAGATCCAGGTTCGGAGCACTCTTCGCCATGCCCTCGATCTCGCATCCGCCTTTGATGCCGCGCTCGATCAGATAGCGCAGCGCGAAGCGGACGTCCGCCTCGAAGGTGTCGATGCCGAGATCGTGCAGGCGATCGCGCAGAGGCGGGACGTCCTGCGGCGTCTCGAGCGTGATACGCGAGACCGCCTCGCCGCGGAACGTGACCTTATCGGTCGGTTCGATGCGCGGTATGCGCAGCGTCTCTGCCCGCGGCACATCGCTCGAGCGCACGTAGAAATGCGGCCGCTGACGGTCGTCGCGGATGAGAAAGGTGCGGCCGTCTTCGCAGCGGCCATATATATGTATGACGGGTACCCGCGAGCCGTCGCCCGCAGTCACAATCCGATAGCTCGCCTGGAGAATGAAGCCACGTACTTTGCTCACGACGCGATTGTCCGCGAGACCTGCGGATTCGTCGACCGCAAAACCGCGCGCGGCGCAAGTAGAGATTTCGCGTTGCCGGTCGGGTTCTCCACCGCACCTACAATGAGTACTATTTGCAACGACGCAAGAGAGGAGGGCAGTTCCGAGATGGCAGGCGCTCGCGAGGCGTTCGAATCCCTATTGGCCGGTACGGGCATCACCGTCAACGGCTCCAATCCTTGGGACATCCGCGTCCACGATCCGGCATTTTATCGACGTGTTCTCTGGAAAGGCTCGCTCGGGGTCGGCGAGTCGTACATGGACGGGCTGTGGGATTGCGATCAGATCGACGAAATGCTGTTCAGGGCGTTTCGGGCCGCGGCCGAGCGAAAAGTGCGCTCCATCCACAAAGTGTTGATGGCGGCGCAGTCGAGCATCGTGAATCCGCAATCGCCGCGGCGCGCCTTCAAAGTCGGCGAGCAACATTACGACATCGGCGATGACTTGTATGAGCGCATGCTCGATTCGCGCATGATCTATAGCTGCGCGTATTGGAAGAACGCCGACGATCTCGCGAGCGCTCAAGAAGCGAAGCTCGACTTGGTGTGCCGCAAGCTGGATTTGAAGCCGGGCATGCACGTGCTCGACATCGGCTGCGGATGGGGCGGGGCGGCTCAGTTCGCTGCCGAGCGCTACGGCGTGCAGGTCACCGGCATCACGATCTCCAAGAATCAAGCTGCGAGCGCGACGGAGCGCTGCCGGAATCTACCGGTGAAGATCTTGCTGCAGGATTATCGATCGCTCGAAGGCAAGTTCGATCGCATTTACTCCATCGGCATGTTCGAGCACGTCGGACTGCGCAATTACCGCACGTACTTCGAGCACGCTCGCCGACTGCTCGCGGACGACGGCCTATTCTTGCTGCACACGATCGGCAGCAATACGTCGGAACGAGCGAACGATCCCTGGATCGAGCGCTACATCTTTCCGAACTCGCTCCTGCCTTCGATCAAGCAGATCGCGGAAGCCGTCGAGCAGCATTTCGTCGTCGAGGACTGGCACGCATTCGGCCCGTACTACGATCGCACGCTGATGTCCTGGTACGAGCGGTTTCGCGCCAGTTGGCCGGAGCTCGCGTCGAAGTACGGCGAGCGGTTTCGTCGGATGTGGGAGTTCTGGTTGCTGTCTTCGGCCGCGGCGTTCCGCTCGCGCCGCACCCAGCTCTGGCAGATCCTGCTGTCGCCGCGCGGGGTGGTTGGGGGGTTGGAAGAGGTGAGGTGAGCAAGGGCTTGGGGCTGGGCAAGAAAAGACGCCTCTTCAACCGTCCACTGACTACTTGGGCTCAAGTAGGCGCCATCGAGATGAATCCAGATCTACTTGGACGTAGAAGTGCCGGCAGTAGGAACATTGCGCAGTCGAACTACACGGTCGCGAGGTTCGCGACGATCGATGTTCTTGCCCAAGCCCCAGGCCCCGAGCCCCACGCCCCAAACCCGCCCCGCGCTAGCTGAGGCATTGCATCTCGCTCGCGAGACACTCTAGTCTACCCCTATGACTGCGGTATGCACTTGCGAGCTCGCGCGGCGTTCGGACGCGGAAACGATCTCCAATATGTCGCGTTGGCTGATCGAAGCCGGGCTCACGCCGACGTGGGTGCCCGAGCGCGTGTTATGGCACATCCGCGATCGGGAGAGCACCGTGCTCGTCGCCCGCGATCAAGCGACGCTCGTGGGTTTTGCGATCATGCAGTTCTGGGATACGACGGCACACCTGAATCTGCTCGGCGTGATGCCGAGCCGACAGCGTAGTGGCATCGGTCGTCAGCTCCTTCGCTGGCTCGAAGAGAGCGCGATGACCGCGGGTACGTTTCTGATCAAGCTCGAAGTGCGCGAGGCGAACTTCGCCGCCCGCCGGTTCTATACCTCCATGGGCTATCGCGAGCTGGGCCTCGTCGAAGGCTATTACCAAGGACGCGATCACGCGGTCAGGATGAGCCGCGATCTCACGGTCGCCGCCTGACGCCGGGTCTGAGCCGTTTCCGAACCCGCACGCGTTAATGGGGGGATTTGAAAGCAAGCCTCGGATGGCGGCGGGTCCGCTCGCGGCAGAGGATGTGCTCCTCGGGTTTCCCAGAGGAGCGACCATGTCCTTTCAGATACTTGCACTGCCCAACGAGGGCTTCGCGCCGTTGTTCTCGCTCGCCGACGACGCGCTCAGGGAACGCGGCGCCTTACGCAAGGTCGTCGACAAGAAGCCGGGCTTCCCGTGCCGCGTGAGCCTCGCGGATGCGGAAATCGGCGAGACGGTCTTGCTCGTTCACTACGAGCACCAACCCGCGCAGACCCCATTCCGTGCTTCGCATGCAATCTACGTGAGGGAAGGTGTCGCGCAAGCGCACTGTGAGGTCGGCGAGGTGCCGGCGTTGCTGCGAACCCGCACGATCTCGCTGCGCGGGTTCGGCCGGGACCACATGCTGATCGCCGCCGACCTCGCCGAAGGCACTGCGCTCGAGTCCGCGCTCGAGGCGATGTTCACCAATGAAGCCGTCGGCTACATCCACCTTCACTTCGCGAAGCCGGGCTGCTATGCGGCTCGCGCCGTGCGGGCCGGCTGACAGCCTGCAGTCTACAGTCCACAGCCAGAGGGGCCGTGCTGTGTCGTCGGTTCGCCCGCGAATGCTCCGTGCAACGCGGGCCTTCCTATATCTCTGTAGGTCGGAATTTATTCCGACAATTCTTGGTCGGATTGAAATCCGACCTACACCCTCGCGGGCATCCGCGGGACGGGTGCATTGCGTGAAGCGCCGATGACAGGTCGCGTTTTATTCGGTAAAGACTCAGCGAGTCTCGAGCGTGAATAGACAGTGACGTGCTTCAGGAGGCGATAACAGGTGGGCACGAACCCGACACAGGCCAATTTCAATAGCATCAAGAGCCGCATCAAATGCCGCTGGCGTCGGCTGACTGACGAAGAAATCGAGGAGCTGGAAGGACGAGCGGAGGTTCTCGCCTCCAAGCTCCAAGAGTGCTACGGCTGGGAACGTGAGGAAGCCGAGCGCCAAGTGCGGGAGTTCCAAAGACGGCACAACTGGCAATGACGCGGGTGTATCCCCGACGTTGACGACGACCGGCGCTTCTTGCCAGTGTCGGCCTGATCGTATCCTCCTTCCTGTCCGACGTTAGCGGTATCAAAACACCGACGAGTGTTACGCCCCCGCACGCGGCCGCTGTATCTGGCGCTTTAACGCGCGCCGCCCAAAACTAGCTCGCCATGAGTCCTACCAGCTTGCGAATTACGAACCGTCTCGAGGAGATGGACATCGCCTCGATTCATCGCTTCCTGACCCGCGACTCCACGTGGGCGCGGGGCATCTCGTTCGAAACGGTTCGCAAATCGCTCCAGCACTCGCTGTGCTTCGCCGGTTTCGTCGGAGCTTCCCAAGTCGCGTTCG
Source organism: Lysobacteraceae bacterium (assembly GCA_012516015.1). Classification (GTDB taxonomy): domain Bacteria; phylum Pseudomonadota; class Gammaproteobacteria; order Steroidobacterales; family Steroidobacteraceae; genus Steroidobacter. Next base: position 5,945 of record JAAYXG010000057.1, read on the forward strand.
CGCGCGTGATCTCCGATTTCGCGACCTTCGCGAACTTGGTCGACGTGTTCGTCCTGCCGGGGCACCGGGGTCGCGGGTACGGCAAGCAGCTGATGGCGGCCGTTGTCGGGCATCCCGAGCTGCAGGGTCTGCGGCGCTTCACGCTCGCGACGAGCGATGCGCATGGTCTCTATGCGCCGTTCGGATTCAAACCGCTCGCGCAGCCGTATACCTTCATGGAGCGCTACGATCCCGAGATCTACGCGCGGCCTTCCGGAAGTTGACCCGGAACGACATCGTCGATGGACGTCGCGCTCGTCCGCTTGATCCCGCCGGTCGATAGCCACGACCCCAGCAGAATCAGTACGAGGCCAAGGCCGGTGCCGATCCCGAAATGCTCGTGCAGGACGAGCACGCCGAGGAGCGCCGCGATCGCGGGGCACACGTAGGCGACGACCGTTGCCCGAGCAGCGCCCGCCTCGTTGATCAGATAGAAGTACAAGAGGAGGGCAAGTGCCGTGCAGAAGAGACCGAGAATGCCCAACGACCCGAGCGCGAGCGTCGAAGGCATGCTCTGCGGTGCGGTCCAGATCGCCCACGGCAGCAGAATGAGCGAAGACACGACGAGACTTCCCGACAGCGCGCCGAGCTCGTCGACGCCGCTCAAGTAGCGTTGCACGATCAGAGGGCCTACCGCATAGCCGACGACCGCGCCGAACAAGCACGCGACGCCAAGCCACTTCTCGGGCCCCGCGATGCCGTCGATACCGAGGAGGGCGATGACGCCGATGAAGCCGACCGCTAAACCGAACATGCGGCGCGGGCCGACCTGCTCTTTTACGCCGAAGAAACGACTGATGAGCACGACCGTGAGCGGCACCGTCGCGATGAGAATGCCGGCGAGCGAGGAGCTGATCCATTGCTCGCCGAACGAGATCAACGAGAATGGAATGACGAGCTCCGCCACGGCGAAAGCAACGATCGCGACTTTATGCCGGAGCGCCGGCAGAAGAACGCCTCGTTGAAGTGCGATCGGCACCAGGACGAGCGCGCCGAGCGTCAGGCGGCCCCATGCGACACCGATCGGCGATATGTCGGTGAGCGCGAGCTTGATGAAGAAGTAAGGTACGCCCCAAAGCACGCAGAGGACCGAGAACGTCACCCATGCTCGCCAGCTCACGTGCGCACCTCTCAACGATAGAGCGCGGCATTCTACGCGTTCGGTTGCTGAGCGGTCGGAAAAAGAGAATTGACGTAAACGGAAGGGTGCGCCCGCGTGCGAGCTATTCGCTGTGCGGCGCAGGCACACCGTCACGCTCCCACGGCGGTGTGGGACTGAAGTGTGCCGATAGAAAATCGATGAAGGCTCTGACTCTCGGCAACATCATGCGGCGCGGCGGCATGACGGCATAGATGGCGCTGTCCGGCAGCGTGTAGTCCGCGAGCACGACTTTTAACCGTCCGTGCTTCAGATCCTCGTGCACGTGCCATACCGAATGGAGCGAGATGCCCAGGCCCGCGATGGCTGCGTCTCTGATCGCTTCTCCCATGTTGCTTTCGAGCCGCCCCCGCACGCGCACGCTCGTTTCGACGCCTTCGGGCGAGGTC
>JAAYXG010000526.1 GCA_012516015.1 Lysobacteraceae bacterium
ACGCGGTCGGCGACGTCACGAACCGGGTGCAATTGACGCCGGTCGCGATTCGCGAGGGACAAGCTTTCGCGGACACCGTGTTCGGCAACAAGCCCACGAAAGTGGACTACGAGTGCATTCCCGCCGCCGTGTTCAGCCACCCGCCCTTGGCGGGCGTCGGGATGACCGAAGCGGAAGCTCGCAATCGCTTGGGCTCCGTTCGGACCTATACATCGGATTTCCGCCCCATGAAGAACGTGCTCGCGAACCGCAACGAGCGCGCGCTTTACAAGCTCGTCGTCGACAACGCGACCGATCGCGTCGTCGGCGCCCACATGATCGGCCCCGATGCGCCCGAGATCATGCAGGTCGTCGCCATTGCGGTGAAGGCCGGTCTCACGAAGGCGCAGTTCGATCAGACGATAGCAATCCATCCGACGATGGCGGAGGAGCTGGTGCTCATGAAATGATTCGTGATTCGTAAGAGCGCTAGAATGGCGGATCTCCCATGCTGCCGCGCGCGAGTCACGACTGACGGAGTACTCTCTTTCGACTCGCGAGTCACGAGTCACCGATCGCAAGAAGAACATGTCCGTCCTCAGCCTCGTCCTCATCGCGCTCCTCTCGATCGGGGTGCTGCTTCTATACAATCGTCTCGTACGACTCCGTAATCAGGTGCGTGCAGCGTGGGCCGACATCGACGTACAGCTCACTCGGCGCCGCGATCTCGTGCCGCAGCTCGTCGCCGCGGTGAAAGCCTATGCAGCCCACGAACAAGCCCTGCTCCAGAACGTGACGGAGCTGCGAACCCAGGCATCGCAGCTGCACAGCCCGGCGCAACTCGGCGAAGTGGAATCGGCGCTCGAACGCAGCCTTGCTCGCCTGCTCGCGCTGCAAGAGCAATACCCGGATCTGAAGGCGAGCGCCAATTTCCTGCAACTCCAGCGCGACCTCGTCGAGGTCGAAGAGCATCTTCAATATGCGCGACGCTTCTACAACGGCGCCGTGCGCGACTACAACGACGCCGTTCAACGCTTCCCCGACTTGATGATCGCCCGTGCGTTCGGCTTCGAGCTCGCGGAGTTCTATCAGGCACAGCCCGGCGAGCGGCACGCGGTCAAGGCGCAGATCGGGAGCGTACGATGATTCGCGCGCTACTGGCGTGCGTCGCGCTCCTGGTCTGCACGATCGCCACCGCGCAAGAACGCATCACCCGATACGACATCGAAATCGACATCGAGCGTGACGGCTCGCTTCTCGTGACCGAGCACATCACGGTCCGCGCGGAGGGCAAGCGGATCCGCCGGGGCATCTATCGCGACTTCCCGACGCGGTACCGCGATCGGTACGGCAATCGTGTCGTCGTCGGCCTCGACGTCCTCGGCGTCGAGCGTAACGGGCGACCCGAACCTTGGTTCACGGAGAGCGTCAGCAACGGCGTTCGCATCAACACGGGCAACGACGACTTCCTGCCCGTGCCGGCCGACTACACGTTCACGATTCGCTATCGCACGACGCGGCAGCTCGGGTTCTTCGCCGACCACGATGAGCTCTATTGGAACGCGATCGGCGGCGGCTGGGTTTTTCCGATCGAAACCGCGAGCGTCGCGGTACGACTGCCCGAACCGATTCCGAAGGACCAGCTGCGAGCCGAAGCGTATACCGGCCGTCAAGGCGCCTCCGGGACCGACTACCTAGCGGAGATCGCGGAGCCGGGTGAGGCGCACTGGCGCGCAACGCGCTCGCTTCGCCCCGGTGAGAATTTCACGATCGTGCTCAGCTTTCCGAAGGGCGTGATCCCTGCGCCTTCGGGTACTCAGCGCGCGATGTGGCTGCTGAAGGACAATCGCGGCGTGCTCGTCGCGTTGCTCGCCTTTGCGCTTCTCATCACGTACTGCTTTCGCGAATGGCGACGCATCGGACGCGATCCCGACAAAGGCATCATCATCCCGCGCTACGAGCCTCCTGCAGGTCATTCGCCGGCGAGCGTGCGGTACGTCTCGAAGATGACATACGATGCACGCTGCTTTTCGGCGGAAATCCTCGCCCTTGCGGTCGAAGGCTTTCTACGCATCGTTCGCGAGGATCGGCTCTTGAAGGACCGATGGTCGCTCGAGCGCACGGACGACGCCGATACGGCGCGCTTGAGCGAAAGCGAGAGCACCTTGCTCGCAGCGATCTTCAAGCACGCGCGCACGGTCGAGCTCGAGAAATCGAACGCGAATCGGCTCTTGAACGCGAAGCGCGCGCATCGACGCGTGCTCGATCGAGCCTCGCATCCCCGCTACTTCCGACGCAATGGCGAGGCGGTCACGAAAGCGGCCCTCATCGGGGTCATCGGCGGCGCGCTCGCGCTCTGGCTCGCCGGCGGGTCCGGCATTCCCGCGATCGTCGCGATCGGCTTTTTGATGCTGATCGCCGTGATCGTGTTCGGCGTTCTGATTCGCGCGCCGACGGCAGAGGGCCGCAAGCTGATGGATGAGATCGAAGGATTCACACTGTACCTGAGCGTCGCCGAGCGCGACGAG
>JAAYXG010000058.1 GCA_012516015.1 Lysobacteraceae bacterium
ACATCGTACGCCTCGCAACTCGATTGACTTCATGCAAGCCATTTTCTAATCGCATGCACGATCCGCGAGTTCCGACGCGAATACATTAAGTGGGCGTGTTGCGCGCACCATCGCGCACATCGAGCGTGCGCGAGCGGAATGCAAGAAGCGAAATCGAAGCGCGCAAAAACTACGCAGGCATCTTTCGCAACGATCGCTGCGAATCGACGAATGCATCGGTGTCGCCAAATGCAGTCTTCTCTCATCGTCCAATAATGATGCACACTTCGCCGCGGAGTGATCCGACACGGAGCGTCGCCAATGCGAATGGCACCGCATGACCTCGCGCCGAATGTCCATTCACCGAGTAATACTTTCAAAAGACGACGACATTTCCCTGCAATAGGAGGTGCGCACACTTCGAACGACGATTGGAATGGAACTTGCTTTGTGACACTTGGCCGCACGCGCGGCCGATGCGAGACGTGGGGACGGGGCGCATTGAGCACATGCCGAGCACGAACGGCATGCGCTGTCGAGTAAGGAGGAAATTGATGCGTCTTCGGATGATTGGCGCGGCGGTAATCGCCGCTGGCTTGGGTTGGCTGTCGTGCACTCACGCGCTCGCCGACATCTCACGATCCGGTAAATTGCCGGTTGCCCCCACGGATACGTTCACAGCGACGACAGCGCCCGCCTCGCGCACGGAGATCGCCGGCTTCGAAATGATGAGCCCGCTTCCGGGCGATGCGAATCTCTTTGCGCAGCGCCAGCGTCTCGCGACGGCGACGCCGATCGCGAACGAGAGATCGAATCGCACTCGGGCGACGGTCGCCGCGGCTTCCTTTTCGTCACCTCCCGAGCGCCCGCCGAGCGTGTGGCTCATGCTCGCCGTCACGCTCTTGTTGATCGGATATCAGCTTCGACGCAAGCACCGCCTTCTCCGGCCTCATCGATTCCATCGAGTCTAAGGCCCCAACCCGATGACGAGACGCTGAGAGCGCGAGATGCGGGATTCGCGAGAGCCGCTTGCATTCGACGAACGACCATCGGGCGTGAGCGCATCCGAGCCTCTATCCCTGTTCGTCCTGAAGTCCCTGCTCTATCCGACCGTGCCGGTGCTGACGCTCGGCGCGGCGCTGCTGCTTTGGCGCGAGCCGCTCGAAGGACCCTATTTCCTGATCGCCGTGCTCGCATTCATCGGCGCCGCCGAGGTCTTGGATGCCGTTCCGCTCGGTGCGCCGCGTGCGCAGTCGCTTGCGTTGGCGTCGCTCGTCGACATCATCGCGCGGTGGCTCCTCGTCATCGTCTTCATTTGGGCACTGCTCGAGATCGCAGGCCTCGCGCAACGCTTCAATTGGCGCGTATTGATCACTTGGGCCGTCTCCACGCCGATCCTGCTGTGGCTCAGTCAGATTTCCGCACCGCGCGTCATTCATCGAGCGAGCGCGCGACGAGATTCGCGCAGGAAAGTCGTCATCTGCGGCGCGACGGAGCTCGGCGAGAAGCTCGCGGAGCGTATTGTCGCCGCGCCATGGCTCGATATCGAAGTGCTCGGCTTCTTCGACGATCGCGTGGCGAGCAGGTTGCCGGCGCGCTGCGGGACGCGACTGCTCGGCAAGCTCAGCGACGTGAATCGATACGTCGCCGCGCACGGCGTCGACACCGTGTACATCACGCTGCCGATGACGCGGCACCGCCGCGTGCGCGAGCTCCTGCAGTCGCTCGGCGATTCGACGAGCTCGATCTATTTCGTTCCCGATCTCACCGTCTGCGATCTCGTGCAGCCGCGCTTCGATCTCGTGAACGGCATTCCCGTCGTCGCCGTTTGCGAATCGCCGTTCTACGGCGGACGCGGGCTCGCGAAGCGCTTCACGGACGTCGCGCTCTCGTCGCTTCTCATCGTGCTCGCATCGCCCGTCATGCTCGCGGTCGCCGCCGCGATCAAGCTCACGTCGCCGGGACCGGTCATCTTCCGCCAGAAGCGCTACGGCTTGGACGGCAAGGAGATCATCGTCTACAAGTTCCGTTCGATGACGGTCACGGAGGACGGCGACCGCATCTACAAGCAAGTGACCCGCAACGATGCGCGCGTCACGCCCGTCGGTGCCTTCATTCGCGCGACGTCGCTCGATGAGCTGCCGCAGCTTTTCAACGTCCTCGAAGGCAGCATGAGCATCGTCGGGCCGCGCCCGCACGCGATCGCTGTCAACGAGCAGTATCGACGTCTCATTCCCGGCTACATGGTCCGGCACAAAGTGAAGCCCGGCATCACCGGCTGGGCGCAGGTCAACGGCTTTCGCGGCGGCGATGACATCGATTCGATGCGCCGGCGCATCGAGCTCGACCTCGAATACTTGCAACACTGGTCGCTCACGCTCGACCTCATGATCGTTCTTCGCACCGCTCTCATCGTCTGGAAGGATCGCCATGCGTACTGATTCGATCGAACGCCCGGTCGGGCGTCTGCTCCGTTCGATCGCGCTCGGCGCGCTCTTCGTCTGCAACCTCGCGCTCGCCAACGGCGGCGACTATCGAGTCGGGCCGGGCGACTTGCTCCGAGTGAGCGTGTTCGGCTCGCCGGAGCTCTCGAACGAAGTGCGCGTCAGCGATACCGGGATGATCACGTACCCGCTCATCGGCGCACTTGAAGTCAACGGACGCTCGACGGCGCAGATCGAAGCCATGCTCAAGGCCAGCTTCGTCGAGGGCGGATACTTGCGCGACCCGCAGGTGCTCGTGCACGTCGCCGAGTATCAGAGCCAGAAGGTGTCCGTGCTCGGGCACGTCGCGAATCCCGGTCAATACACGCTGCAATCGTCGAACCGCGTGCTCGACATGATTGCCGCCGCAGGCGGCGTCAATACGGACGAAGCCGGCGATTCCGCGATGCTCATTCGTGAAGACGGCACACGCCAACCCGTCGATCTGCATGCGCTCTTCAACGGCGATCCGGCGCAGAACGTCGTCGTGACGGGCGGCGACACGCTCTATGTGCCTCGTGCGCCGCAGTTCTACGTCTACGGAGAAGTGCAGCGCCCCGGCAAGTACCGGCTCGAACGCGGCATGACCGTCTCGCGCGCGATCTCGGCGGGCGGGGGACTCACCGAGCGTGGTTCCGAGCGGCGCGTCATCGTGAAACGTAAGACGGAAACGGGCGAAGAGAAGCATATCTCGGTGCGCAGCTCGGATCTGCTCCAGCCGGATGACGTGCTCTTCGTCAAAGAAGGCTTCTTCTAACGGGCGCACTACGAGATCAACTATGTCGCTGGAACGCGTTTTCGAGGTTCTCTGGATTCGACGAAGTGCGCTCATCGCGAGCGTGCTCGTCGGCGTGACGATCGCGGCCGTCGCGAGCGTGTTGGCGCCGAAGCAGTACGTCGCGGAGCTCACGCTCGTCGTCGACTTCAAAGGCGGCGATCCGCTCGCCGAGACCGCACTCTCCTCGCCGCTTCTCTCCACCTACGTCGCGACGCAGCGAGAGATCATCGCGAGCCGTAGCGTCGCCTTGAAAGTCATCGACGCGTTGGGGCTCGCCGAAGGCGCTTCGAGCGCGCATCCGGACATCGATCCGCGCGCGGCCTACGTCGGCAAAGTGCTGAATCCGCTAGAGACTTCGAGCGCCGTCAACAGCAACCTCATCAAGATCTCCTACAGGAGCGACGACCCGGAGACGGCGGCGCGTTTCGCTAACGCGATCGGCGCGGCCTACATCCAAACGAGCCTCGAGCTGCAGGTCGACCCGGCGCGTCGACAAGCCGCGTGGTTCGATGAGCAAGTCGAGAAGCTCCGTGAGGAGCTCGCGATCGCACAAAGCAAGCTCGATGCCTATCAGCGCGATCACGGCGTGCTCGGCGTCGATGAAGATCGACTCGATGTCGAGAACGTCCGCTTGCAGGAGATGTCGAGCCAACTGGTGAAGGCTCAGGCCGCGCTCGTCGAAGCCGAAACCCGCGCGGAGGCCCGCAGCAGCACCGAGCTCGCCGATCTCATGAGCAATCCCCTGCTGCAAAGCTTGAAGTCGGAGCTCGCCCGCGCGGAAGCGAAGCTGGCCGATCTCAGCCAGCGCGTGGATCGCAACCACCCGCAGTATCGCAGCGCCGCCGCGGAAGTCGCCGCGCTCAAGGCGCAGCTCGATACCGAGATGGGCGCTGCGAGATCGTCGCTGCTTCGATCCGCCGAGCTGGCTCGTCACCAAGTTCGCGAGATCGAAGCGGCACTCGAGGCACAGAAGGAACGCATCATCGCGCTCCGGCAGGGGCGCGACGAGCTGAGCGTGCTGCAGCGGGATGTCGAAAGCGCGCGCGCGACGTATGCCGCGGCACTTCAACAAGCGAATCGAACGCGCCTCGAAAGCCGCGTCGATCGCACGAATATCGCGATCCTGAACCCCGCGACCGTTCCGACCGCGCCCGCTTCGCCGCGCATCGCGCTCAACATCGTGCTTGCGTTCTTCGTGAGCGCGCTCTGTGCGGCAGGATGGATCTTGTACGGCGAGCTCATGCGGCCGCGCGTGAGGAGTCGCGACGATCTCGAGGCGATCGCAGACCTTCCGGTACTGGCCGAGCTCCCACCCGCGCCGCGACCGGCGCTCCCGCGCCGATCTCGCGCCAAGCGTCCCGTGCCGCGGCTCGAGCTTCGCCCGCGTGCGACTTGATCGGGGACGACGATGAGCTTCGCAATCGAACCTGCCCGCATCGGATCGAGAGTTCCCCCGCGGCTTCGTATCGGCGACCTGCTCGTGGCCGCGGGAGCGCTGCGTCCCATCGATGTGCAGCGCATCGTCGCGTCGCAGCGGCTGAGCTCGAAGCGCTTCGGCGAGATCGCACTCGAGATGAAGCTGATCACGCAAGCGCAGTTGTCCTCTGCGCTCGCCAAGCAGATCGGCTATCCCTATGTCGAGTACGGGCGCTCGCAGCTCGCGCACTCGTTGGCGGCCGCATACGAACCTTTCTGCGCCTATGCGGAGGCGCTTCGGACGCTCCGCAGTCAGCTGCTCATGCGTTGGTTCGGCCGCGAGCAGCGCGCGCTCGCGGTCACTTCCACAAGGCGCGATGCCACCTGCAGCACGGTGGCAGCGAATCTCGCGATCGTGTTTGCGCAGCTCGGGGAGAGCACGCTTCTGATCGACGGCAACCTGCGCGACCCGCAGCAACATCGCCTGTTCGGTTTGGGCGCATGCAACGGACTCACGGATCTCGTCGGCGAGCGCTGCGAGGTGGAAGAGGCGCTCCAGATCATCGAGCCGTTCGAGAAGCTGACACTGATTCCAAGCGGCGCGACGCCGCCGAATCCGCAGGAGCTTCTGAGCGGCTCGGTGTTCGCGGACCTACTCGAGGACTTGGTTCAAGCATTCGACGTAGTCATCGTGGATACGCCGGCGCTGCTCGATTTTGCGGATGCCGCGATCGTCTCTCAGCGCGCCGGCGCCTGCTTGTTGAGCGCGCGCCGCCACATCACACCGACCGCGGACCTGCACCGGTCGAAGGCATTGCTCCGCCCCACTGGCGCGACGCTGCTCGGCGTCGTGCTCAACGAATAGTCGAGGCGTTCAATCGATGATGCTCGGATTTCTCGTCACTCTCGCCGTCGTGTTCTTCCTCATCGCCGCGCACCCGTTCACGACGTATCCGCTCTCGTTGCTGATGCTGCGGCGTATTCGACCCAATCGGCCGCGTCGTTGGCGCGCGCCTCGCAGCGAGCCGGCGGACTTCTCGATCTGCATGTGCGCCTACAACGAGGCGAGCGTGATTCGTCAGAAGCTGCAGAACCTCCTCGCGCTCAAGGAGCGCGAACCCGGCCTCGAGATCCTGATCTACGTCGACGCCGCGAGCGACGAGACCGCCCGCCTGCTGCGCGCGTACTCGCCGCACATCAACGTGCACGTAGCGACGGAAAGACGCGGCAAGACTTACGGCATGAATCTGCTCGCGCAGCGCGCGACGGGCTCGATCCTCTTGTTCACCGATGCGAACGTGATGCTCGACATGGAGTGCATTCGGCACTTGCGCCGCGCCTTCGAGGATCCCGAGGTCGGTTGCGTCTGCGGCCAGCTCTCCTACGTCAATGCGGACGCATCGGTGACGGCGTCGGTCGGAACGCTCTACTGGCGCTTCGAGGAGGCGCTCAAATCGCTCGAGCAAGACACGGGCTCGGTCATGGGCGCGGACGGCTCGCTCTTCGCCGTCCGCAGATCGCTCCATCGTGCGCCGCCGCCGCACATCATCGATGACATGTACGTGTCGTTCATGGTCCTGCTGCAGGGCTACCGCATCGTGCAGTCGCAGGAGGCACGTGCGTACGAACGCTCGGCAAGCTCGGCGGCCGAAGAGTTCGGCCGCAAGTCTCGCATCGGCTGCCAGGCTTTCAACGTACATCGTCTGATGTGGCCCGAGCTCAAGCGCTTGGATGCATTGACGGTCTACAAGTACGTCTCGCACAAGCTGCTGCGCTGGCTCAGCATTTACTTTCTTGGCGCGAGCGCCCTGAGTTTGATCGCCGCTCTCGTCCTCGCCGGCCACGTCGCCGTTGCGAGCGCACTCGTCGTGGCGGCTGCGGCGTCGTTCGTGCTCGGAATGCGCTGGACGATCCGACCGCTTTCACAGATCGTCGACGTCGTCATGAGCCTTGCCGGCACCGGGCTCGGCGTCTGGAAGTCGTTGCGCGGCGAGTCGTACCAAACCTGGACGCCGGTCGCGACCGTGCGGAGGGCGGTCGATTGAAGATGCGCCCCCCGCTTCGTTGTGTGCTCGTGGATCCGTCGCTCTACACCGGACCGTACGACGCTGCGTTGACGGAAGGCCTGCTGTCGGCGGGCGTCGATCCACTCTGGGCGACTCGACCGACGCGCCGCGGCGATGAGGACGAGATTCCGCGGCAATATACGGTGCCGCTCTTCTACACGCGCTCCGATGACGCCGCGCTGCGCGGGCCGCTTCGCGCGATCGTCAAGGGCGTATCGCACATCGTCGGTCTCGTCCGATTACTCGCGCTCATCGCTCGTCGCAAACCCGACGTCGTGCACGTGCAGTGGGTCGTGCTGCCGCTGATCGACGTGCCCGCGTTGTGGCTGATCCGGATGCGCCGACCGCTCATCCTGACCGTGCACGATCCCACACCGTACAACGGACAGCGGATGTCGTTGCTGCAGCGCCTTGGCTTCGACATCCCGATCCGTTTGGCCGATCGCGTGATCGTACACACGCGCAGCGGCCGCGACGCTTTGATCGCCCGGGGCGTCGCGCCCGAGCGTATCGCGGTGATTCCGCACGGGCCGCTGCCGCTGAAGGCGGCTCCGCGGCCTCGCACGGGGCCGCACGATCCGCGCTACACGTTCGTTCTGTTCGGCCAGCTCAAGCCCTACAAAGGCATCGATGTGCTCATCGAAGCAATTGCGCTCGTGCCGTCCGAAGTGCGCGCGCAAGCTCGCGTCGTGATTGCGGGTCGCGCCTACATGTCGCTCGAACCGATCCTCGCGCGCATCGCCGCACTCGGATTGAGCGACACGATCGACATTCGGCCGAAACGACTCTCGAACCAAGAGGTGGCCGATCTCTTCGCCGATGCCGACTGCTTCGTGTTTCCTTATCGAGAGATCGACGCGAGCGGCGTGTACTTCCTGACGAAAGCGCTGCGCAAATGGATCGTCGCGAGTCGCGTCGGTGTCTTCGCTGAGGATCTGTCGGACGGCGAGCAAGGCTCGTTGGTCGCGAGCGGCGACGCACGGGCGCTCGCCCAGGCGCTCGAGCATGCCGTACGCACGCGGCCCGAGGTCGCGGAGCGGTCGGCAGCGGATTCCTGGACCAAGATCGGCTGCGACACACGCGCGCTGTACGAGTGCGCGCTCAGCAACACGGCCCAAGAGCCGCGAGCGTCGAACGAGGAGCGCCCGGTACTCGATCTGCGCAGCGACGATCGAAGCGCTAGACGAGGTGCGCGATGACCGCCCTTTCCGCGCCCTCTTGGTCAGGCGCTTCGGCGAGCGTGCCCGACGAGCGGCCGACTCGCGACACTCGGGCGGTGCGCGCGTGCACCGTGATCGCCTTACTGTCGACGACGGTGCTCGCGCGCTTCGGCGCGAACGTCGGCGGCGAGTCGTTGCCGATCAGCCTCGCGGCGCTCTACGTCCTCGTCGCTGCGCTCGCGCTGTCGCAGCGGGCGCGCATCGAGGGCACGACCATGATGCTCTACGGCAGCGTGCTCGTGTTCGCTTACGTGAGCTGGTTCATGAACACGAGCTACGGCGCCGTCAACCGCGCCTCGCCTTCTTCGCTCCTCTTCTTGATCGCCCTCTATTTGCCCTTCGTCATCACGATGCGCGCGAGTCTCGGCGATGCGTCCGAGTGGCGCTGGACCGTACGCGCGTTCGGAAACATCGCCCTCCTGTGCGCGCTCGCGGGTATCGCGCAGTTCTTCGCTCAATTCATCATCGACACACCCTGGCTGTTCGACTTCAGCCACTATCTGCCCGAGGCCGTTCGCAATCTGGGCACCTACAACACGCAGATCCCCGTCGGGAATCTCTACAAGTCGAACGGCTTCTTCCTGCGCGAGCCGTCCGCGTTCTCGTTCTTGATGGCGCTCGCCGCGATCGTGGAGCTCAACACGGAGAAGCGCTGGCACCGTGTCGCGCTGTTTGTCTTTGCGCTCCTGCTCACCTACTCGGGCACGGGTTTGCTGGCGTTGATTCTCGGGTTGATGTTTCCGCTCGGCCTCAAGACCCTCGGACGTCTAGTTGCGATCGCCGTGGGCGGCATGCTGCTCATCGCGCTACTCGGCGATGCCCTCAATCTCTCCTTCACGGTAAATCGCATTCAGGAGTTCGGATCCGAGCACAGCAGCGCCTACATCCGCTACGTTGCGCCGCTGCACGTGATCGCCAGCTCCATCGACTCGACTCCTTGGACCGCGTTGTTCGGGCATGGACCTGGCTCGATTCAGCGCACCTCGCAAGCCTTCCAAGCATTCGATCCGACCTGGGCCAAGCTCATCTTCGAATACGGACTACTCGGGTGTGCGGCGCTGGTGAGCCTCGTCGTTCACGCGCTCGTACGCTCCGGCGTCCCCGCGCAAATGCGCGCGGTCCTGTTCTTCTGTTGGTTGATCATGGGGGGTCATCTGCTCTCTCCCGACAACGTGAGCACGCTCTACGTGCTCGCGTGCATGTGGCGTCGCGATGTCGCCAGCGTCGAGGCAGCTGCTCGGCCTTCCGAGAACGCGGCTCTGCCGCATGCAAGGAGCGTCTGACGTGAGCGCAAACCCCACGATCAGCATCGTCATTACGTGCTACAACTACGCACGCTACGTCGCGCTCGCGATCGAAAGCGCCCTGTCTCAAACGCGCCCGCCCGACCAAATCATCGTCGTAGACGATGGCTCGACCGATGACTCCGCGCAGGTCATCGAGCGCTATGCAGATCGCATCGCGTTCGTGCGGCAAGCGAACCGCGGGCACGTTGCGGCCGTCAATCGCGGCTACGCCGCATCCTCCGGCGACATCGTGCTATTCCTCGACGCCGACGATGCGCTGCGCGCCGAGGCGGTCGAAGAGATCGTCGCGGCATGGGACAGTCGCTGCACGAAGGTGCAGTTCGAGCTCGACGTCATCGATGCCGAGGGCCATCACCTCCGACGGTTCTGCAACTACGTCGAAGCGTACGACACCGCCCAGATCGACCGCGAGTTCGAGCGTTTCGGCACCTATGTGTGGCCGGTGCTGTCGGGGAACGCTTACTCTCGCCGCTATCTCGACGCGCTCATGCCTTTGGGCGTCAAGAGAGCGCCGGACGGCTACCTCAACACACTCGCGCCGCTCTATGGCCCCGTGCGCGTCGTGCGCAAACCGCTCGCGTGCTATCGCCTGCACGATTCGAATCTCAACTATCACGGCGCGGCCGACGACTACGGCCGTCGTTTCGCGAGCCGAGTGAGCCTGCGCCTCCGCGAGCTCGCCCAGCTTCGGCAGCATGCGCAGCGCCGAGCGGTTTCGCTGCCGAGCGGCAATCTCCTCGATCACGATCTCACGTTTGTGAACTACCGCTTGATGCTGCAGCGCCTCGGCACGTCCTACGAAGGCAGTACGCGCGACAGTGTCTTCCGTTTGTGGCGCACCGGCCTGCGCGTCATCGGACAGCGTCCGAATCCGCTGCGTCTGAAAGCAGCGCATGCGCTCTGGCTCACGAGCCTCGCCTGCAGCCCGCGTCCGATCGCCAAGCGCCTCATTGCAGCGCGCTTCAACCGCGGCGTGCCCGTACATCGGGCTCGGCGCAAGGCCATCGCGACATCGAACGGTACCGCCGCTGCCGACGAGCAAGCTGCACAACCATCCGCGTGAGATCGCAATGACCGTTCAGTACGTACCCATGCAGATGACGAACCGGATCGGCGTGCCGCTGATCTCGGTCATCATCCCCAACTACAACTACCAAGACTATGTCGGAGCGGCAATCGACAGCGCGTTGAATCTCGATTGGCCGCGCGTGGAGGTCATCGTCATCGACGACGGCTCGACCGATCGCTCTCGCTCGGTCATCGAGCGCTACGGCAGCCGCATCAAGACGATCTTCCAAGAGAATTCGGGGCAACTCGTCGCATGCAACAAAGGTTTCGCGCTCTCCCGCGGCGAGATCATCGTCTTTCTCGATTCAGATGACGTGCTCGACCGCGCGTTCGCACGCGAGATCCTCGCGATCTGGACGCCACGAGCGAGCAAGGTGCAAGTGCAAATGCGTGTGGTCGACGCACGCGGCACACCGACCGGTAGCGTCTTCCCGCAATATCCGCGCGTGCCCACCCCGGAGCAAATCCGCCGCTGGGCGACACGAAGCTCCGCGTACCCGACGCCACCGGGCTCGGGGAACGCCTACTCCCGCTGGTTTCTCGGGTGCCTCTTCCCGCTTCGCGACACATGCGGCACGGCGAACGATTCGTACTCTCTCGCGGCCGCGCCGTTTCTCGGCGACGTGCTCACGATCGCGAAGCCGCTCGTGTCGTATCGGGTGCACGGACGCAATCAAGGTGCGCTTACGAAGCTCGACGCGCGGCAGTTTCAACGCCAACTGACCCGGTCGCGGTTGCGCCGACAGTATGCGTGCCGCATCGCTCGCAACGTCGGGATCGAGCTCCGCGACGATGCGGTCGACCGCAGTCTCACCTATCTCGCCTACCGCATCAGCTCGCTGAAGCTTGCGCGCAAGACGCATCCCATTGCGAACGACTCCGCCTGGCGCTGCCTAGCCGACTTCTCGCTCGCCTTTTTCGTTCCGCAAGGCGTCGGGCTCAAGGCGCGGCTTTCGCTGCTTCTGTGGGGATGGGCCGTTTGCCTCCTGCCCGCGTCGATCGCGACCCGGCTCGTGCTGTGGCGCTTCGCGCCGCACGCGCGTCCGCGCACGCTCAAACACCTGTTGACGAAGCTGCGCGTCGCGCGCGCATGAGGAAGCTCGGAATCCGGGAATGAAGGTCTTCTATCACAAAATGAACGGGGGCAATGTCGGCGACGACATGAACGCGACGCTCTGGCACCGAGTGCTGCCGGAGCTCGACGAGCTCACGACCGCCGCCTGGCTGATCGGTGCCGGCACGATCGTCGACTCGCGCCTGAATGCGCTGCACGGACCCAAGATCGTGATGGGATCCGGAGTTCGCCTCGGTGCAAAGCGAGTCGCTGCGAACGGCGACGTGCGCTTTGCCGCCGTGCGAGGCTACCTGAGCGCCGCCGCGTGCGGGCTCGAGCCGAGCGCGGCGGTATGCGACCCCGGCTTCCTCGTCGCAAGCGTTTGGCCACAGGACGCAAGCCGCGGCGAGAAAATCGGCTTCGTACCGCACGTGTACTCGGAGCGCTACTCGAGCATCGTACGCGCGGCTGCCGACGTCGGCTTCGAGGTCATCAGCCCGACGCTCGACATCGAACGTTTCCTGCAAGCGCTCGCACGTTGCGCGCGCGTGTACACCGAATCGCTTCACGGCGCGATCTTCGCGGATGCGCTGCGCATCCCGTGGGCACGCGTGTGCGCGTGCTCGATCTACTATGAAGGGCGCGAAATCGCCGACTTCAAGTGGTCCGATGCGTTCTCCGTCGTCGGATTGCGGGCTGAAGCGATCAATCGAGTCGGCCTGCTGCCGATCAAACGCTCCTGGTCGGCCGCGCGCGAGGCGACGCGCCCGCTTCAAGCGCTCGCGGAGCGGCGCCTCGTCCGCGCGCTGAATAGACGCCGAGACGACCCAAGCGTGTTCCAACTCTCGGACGCGGCACGTCTGCAAGAGCGAATAGATACGCTCCTGGCCCGCGTGCAGCGACTCAGGTCCGCCGCGGAGGTCGAGAAGTGGCCCGCGGCCAACCGCGACCCGAATGCAGGCCCGAGCGATACGCGACCGCTGCGCGTGTGCGCCTTCCCGAAGCAGAACGAGAATGCCTATCTCGCCAACTTCTCGAACAGTCTGGAAGCGCGGGGCGCGCTCGTCGATGACTTCACGTTCGTTCGCGCAAACCGCGAGCGCTACGACATCGTCCACATGCATTGGCCCGACACGCATCTGCGCACCCATTCCTGGTGGCGCGCGATCGGCAAGCACGTTCGCCTCGGGCTGACCTGTGCGCTGCTGCGGGCGCGCGGCACGCGCATCGTGTGGATGATCCACAACTTGAAGCCGCACGAGAAGGATCACTGGATCTCCCGCTCGTTGTTCCCGCTCTGGTTTCCTCGTGCGTGCACGAATGTCATGGCACTGACGCACAAAGGCTTGCAGTCGGCGCTGGAGATGTATCCGGCGCTGCGATCGAAGCCGGCGGTCGTCGTGCCGCACGGCCACTATCGGAATGTCTGCCCGCCGCCCCGCTCGCGCGCTTCGGCACGCGAGGCGCTCGGCCTTGCAACGGAGCGCTTCACGTTCGTCTACTTCGGAAACATTCGGCGCTACAAGAACGTACCGCTGCTGATTCGCACCTTTCGCGCGCTCGAAGCACGCGATGCGCAGCTTCTCGTCGCTGGCCGTCCCGTGCTCGGGATGCGCGCCTCGGACCTCGAGGCGCTCGCAGCCGGCGACGACCGCATCCACCTGCATCTCGAGTTCATTCCCGACGATCGGCTCGGACTCTATCTCAGCGCGGCCGACAAGATCGTGATTCCGTTCGACAGCGTGTTGAACTCGGGCAGCGTCATGCACGCGCTATCGATGAATCGCAGCGTGCTCGCCCCGCGTCTCGGTGCGCTGCCGGAGCTACAAGCTCACGTCGGCCGCCGCTGGCTGCAGCTCTACGACGGTTCGCTCACTCCCGAGCTAATGCGCGACGCGATGAACGACCCGGAACGACCGGGCGAACACGAGCGGCCGGATCTATCGCACTTCGACTGGGACGACATCGCACGCACGACGCTGCACTTCTATCGGCACAGCCGCGCGCCGAGCGAAGGCCGCGAGACCTCCAGCCGAGCAACAGCATCCGGCGAACGAGAGATGACTCTCGACTCATCGGAAATATGAGCGCGAGCGGACCAAACATGGAGTTGACGCCCGTCCCGGCATCCCGCACACGCGCGACGTCCGCGACGGAGTCGCTCGGGCGCACCGCCGCGCGCTCCGTCGGATGGGTCGTCGTCGACCGCTGGGGGACGCGCATCGCTTCGCTCCTCACGATTCTCGTGCTCGGTCGCCTGCTCACGCCAGCCGACTTCGGGCTCGTTGCGCTCGCAGCGATCTTCATGACGTTCGCGGGCATCTTCGTCGAACAAGGATTCGGCAAGGCGCTGATCCAGAGAGAGACGCTGACCGCAAAACATTCGGACAGTGCATTCTGGGCTTCGTTGGCAATGGCCATCGTGATGACGGCCGGCACGATACTCGTCGCGCCGATCGTCGCCGCTGCGGCGGATGCACCCGAGCTCGCCGCGGTCCTCAGATGGCTCTCGATCGGCTTGATCATCAACGCGCTCACGTGCACGCCGTACGCGCTTCTCGAGCGCGATTTCAAGTTCAAGACGCTCGCGATTCGCCGGCTCGCAAGCACCGTCGCGGGCGGTGCCGTGGGCATCGCCATGGCGCTCGCGGGATACGGCGTATGGAGCTTGGTCGCGCAGACGCTCGCGAACGGCATCGTCGGTCTCGTTGCGCTATGGGCCGCAACCGATTGGCGCCCGCGCACCCGGCCGAGCGTGGATGCGCTACGCGACCTTTGGCCGATCGGTTTCGGCGTGCTCGGCATCGAGCTGTTGGCGTTCTTCGGCTCGCAAGCCGACCGGATGCTCGTTGCCGCGTATCTCGGCGCGCAAGCGCTCGGCTGGTACTACATGGCGATGAAGATCGTCATGATCATGATCGAGATCTTCTCTTCGGTGTTCGCCGCCGTTTCGCTGCCCGTCTTCTCGCGCCTGCAGCACGATCGCTCGCGATTGTCCGCATGGCTCTATCGACTGACGGGTGCGAGCAGCGCGATCACGCTGCCATGCTTTGCGCTCGCGGCGGCGCTCGCCCCTCTTTTGGTGCCGTGGGTGCTCGGAGATCAGTGGCAGGGCAGCGTACCGATCTTCCAGATTCTGACGGCACTCGGCGCGATCAATGCGGTGGCTTACTTCGACCGCAATCTCCTCGTTGCGACGGGAAGGGCGAAGGACGCGCTCATGTTGACGCTCGGTCAAAGTCTTCTCGGCGTCATCCTCGTCTTGCTCGCCGCCCCTCACGGCGTTCTCGCGGTTGCGGTTGCCGTCGTCGCACGACAATACCTCTATTGGCCGATTCGGATCCGGCTCTTGCGTCGGGCGGCCGGCATCGAACCCGCGCGGTATTTCGCGCAATGGATCCGTCCGTTCTTCGCGGCCGCTGCCATGGGGCTCGGCGTCGCGATCTTCGTCTGGCGTTGGCCGACCCTTCTGCCATCGACACTCGCGCACCTCAGCGTGGGCGCGGTGCTCGGAACGTTCATCTACCTTGCCGCGCTCGGCGTCATCTATCCCGCTATCTACGCCGACGTACGCGAGACGCTCGCTCGGGTGCGCGCGCCCAAGACCGCCTGATTCGGAGGAAGCGTGGAGACGAAAGCGAAATCTCTTGGTGCCCTGACGATGGGGCTCATTGCTGCGAGCGGCAGTGCGCTTGCACAGACGTCCGAGCGCGAGCAGCCCCTCGCGTTCTTCGTCGCGGATCGGCTCATGTACGACGACAACCTGTTCAGACTGCCGGAGCCCGCGTTGCGCGATCCGAGCGAGCAGCCGATCGAGGAGAGCGCGGACTACATCAATCAGCTAACCGCAGGATTCCGCACGCAACTCAACCTCGGGCGGCAGGATCTGAGATTTACCGGGCGCGTCGACGACGTACGGTTCCGCAACAACGATCAGCTCGACTACACGGGCGGTGCCGCTAATCTCGTTCTCGACTGGACGTTCGGCTCGCGTTGGAGCGGCGAGCTGTCGGGCGATTATCAGCGCTCGCGCGCGAGCTACACGAACTATCGCTTCGTCGAGCGCGATATCGTCGAGGCGCTCGGCGGCGAGCTCGAAGCTCGCTTCGAACTGGGGCCGCGCTTCGCGCTGCTCGCGGGTGCGCGCGCGAGGCGCACCGAGCACAGCGACGACGAACGCCGCGCGGAGAACTTCGAGAGCGAGGCCGCTTGGGGCGGCATCGAGTACGCGTCATCGGCGACCGACCGCTTCATCCTCGAGTATCAGTATCTCGAAGGCGATTTCCCGGACAGCTTTGCGCCGGGCAGCGCCGATGCGCGCGACCGCAGCTACGAGGAGACGCTGATCAACTTCCGAACGGAGTACGAGATCACGTCGAAGCTGCACTTCCGCGGCAACGTCGGCAATCTCGAGCGTACCTACGCACCGGGATCGATCTCGAACGACTATTCGAGCGGCATCTGGCGCGCGACGCTCGATTGGCAACCTCGCTCAAAGCTCGGTTTCGAGCTGTCCGCGTGGCGCGATCTCAAAGCGTATGTCGATGCAGAATCCGACTACTTCGTCGCGGACGGCGCGAGCATCGGACCGAAGTGGACGCCCTCCGACAAGCTCGAGCTCGCGATCGAGTACGTCTACGAGGAACAAGACTATATCGGCACGCCGATTCTCTCCGGGTCAGGCGAACCTTCGATCGAAGCGGATGCCGGCAGGATCGACGAAGTCGACATTGCACGATTCACCGCATCGTACGCCCCCAGGGATTTTCTCGAGCTCGATTTGACCTGGGCTTACATCGAGCGCAGCTCCAATCGGCCGACACGCGAATACGACGCGCAAGTCGCGAGTGTAGCGTTGCGCTTCGTGTTCTAGCGGACCTCACGATCATGAGCGCTCCTCCCACCGCACTTTCGCTCGCGATCCGGCGGCTGATGCTTTGCATCGCCATCGCATTCGCGTGTCCTTCGCTCGCCGAAGAAGGGCCGTCGCCTTATCCGACGCGCGCTGAAGATTGGCCCGGCGTGGGCGTCATACGCGTGTTCGATTTCATGACCGACAATCGTCAGGCATTCTGGCGCGCGCGAGAACGGGCGCGAAACAGCATCGTCTTCGCGGGCGACTCCCTCACGGCGTCCTGGCGTTCGCTCGCGCAGGATTTCCCCGAGCATCGGGTTGCGAATCGCGGTATCGGCGGTGACGTGAGCCGCGGTCTCCTGTTTCGGTTCGAGGAGGACGTGCTCGCACTCGATCCGAAGGCGATCGTCATTCTGATCGGAACGAACGACCTCACGGCACGGCAGGATGCCTCCAAGACGCTCGCGAACGTGCGATCGATGCTGCGCCTCGCGCGAGATCGAGAGCGTTCCCTGCCCGTCCTGCTCTGCACCGTGCCGCCGAGCGCGGACCCGAAAGCGCCGATCGACGAGAAGCAGCGCGAAGTCTTGAACCAAGGTCTGAGAGCGATCGCGCACGACGATCCGCACGTCGTGCTCGTCGATCTGTTCGCGGCGACTGCCACACCGGACGGCGCTCCGAACCCGCGCTATTTCAGATCGGACCTGCTGCATCTGTCGCCGGCGGGCCATGCGCGCTGGAAGACGCTGCTGCGCCCGGCGCTTCGCGACATCCAAGAGGCGTCACGATCATGAGCGTACCGAGCGATAGAGCACTGCCCACGCCGGCGATCAGCGATGCCGGCTCCGCATATCTCGATGGCTTGCGTGCGCTCGGCGCGAACCTCGTCATCGTCGCGCACGTGCTCGCGCTCTACTTCGGTATCAAACGCTACCCGTTCGGCAGTCTCGGCGTCACGATCTTCTTCTTGTTGTCCGGCTTCTTGATCATGCAGTCGATGCTCTCCCGTGCGGCGCGTCCGGGAGTGCACGTACCCGCCTTCATGGCCGATCGCACCGCGCGCATTCTGACGCCGTACGTGCCGGCGCTCGTCGTCATCGCGCTCGCGAACCTGGCCTTCATCGACGGGCGCTACAGTGAAGATGGCGCGAACGCCGGCATGCTCGCATTCCTCGGCAATCTCGCCTTGCTGCAGGATCACAGTGCATTTCAGTTCCTCGATCTCGTCGGCATCGAGCTCGCTTGGCGGATTCGGCCGTACAACAGCGCGGAGCCCTTCTGGACCGTCGCGATCGAGATGTGGATCTATGTCGCCGCCGGCTTGTTCTTCTTCTGTTTGATCGGGCGCGAGCGGCTCGATCGGCGGTGGCTGTTCGCGCTCACCTCGATCAGCTTTCCCGTCGTCGTTTGGAACGCCGCGGCTGGCGGCGGAAAATCGTTGAGCCTGATCTGGATCGTCGGCGCGCTGATCGGTCTCGTATTCCATCGTTGGCGCAAGACGGGCTATGCGAATGCGCCAGCGGTCTCGATCGTGATGGTGGCGTTCGGCACGATTGCGCTCATCGGTCGAGCCGGCAAGGTCGGCTTCTCACCGTACGATCTGCAGACCGCGACACTGCTCGCGATCGTCATGTTCGGCGTGCTCGCGTACTTGCTCACGATCGCGCGCTTTTCGGACCGGTGGAAGCGCTTTCTCGAGCGGGCGGCTTCGTACAGCTACAGCCTCTATCTGCTGCACAACACGGTGTTGATTGCGACGCTGGAGTCGCTGCCGATCGAAGATCTTCGCGTGCGCGCCGCAATCGCGGTCCTGCTCGCACACGTCTGCTCTTATCTGCTCTATCTCGCGTTCGAACGACACTATCGCACGGTCGGCGCGTGGCTACGCCCGCGGTTCGAACGTCTGCTCAAGGTAAGCGAGCTACCGGAACGCGCGACCGTCCCGCCGCCCGCGAGCGCGACGACGTCGCTCGCCGATTTTGCCGTTCGCAAACCCTGACAGTTGCGCGCAAGGAGGTGCAAGCGATGCGATCGATATTGGCTTTCCCGAAGCGACTCCATGCGCTTTTGCCGTGTATCGGGGCCGGCGTGCTCGCCGCGTACGCCGCATACGCAAGTCCAGATCCCGCCCGACCTCACCCGCCCGTTCTGTGCGGCGGCGACGCTTGCCACGCAGACGACCCGGGAGATTTTCACCCGCCCGGCTACACGTTCGTCTTCGCGGACGAATTCGCCGGAAGCGAGCTCGACCGGGCGCGCTGGTGCACGCGCTATCTCTATGGGGGCGGCGCCAAGCCTCAGATCATCGATGCCGAATGCCAGTACCCCGGCGAAGGAACCGCGGACCATCTCAACGATGAGGTGCAACGCTACGTCGACTTCAACACGCGCGGCGAGCGCATGCACGTCGTGTCATCAGGCATTCTCGAGCTGCGCGCGACGAAGACGGGCGCGAGCGAGGAAGCACCTTACGAAGCTGCGATGATTCGAAGCAAGCAACTCTTCGTTCCGGAGCAAGGTGCGAGCTACTACGTCACAGCACGCGTAAAGCTACCGAACGTTCGCGGCACGTGGCCGTCGCTGTGGCTCAACTCGGATCGTAAACCCGACGGCACGACCGGATGGCCGCCGGAGATCGACATTTTCGAGGGCGCTCTCAACGAGCAGGAGGACACCGAATTCATGCTGCGCGTGGGTTCGCAGATCCGCTCGAAGGGCCAGACCGAAAGCGGCAAGAAAGAAGTGACATTCTCCGTCCCGAGCTTCAACCTGCGGTGGAATACCTATAAATCTCCCTATTCACTGCGCGACAGATGGATCGAAGTCGCGGCCGAATGGACTCACCGCGATGTGTGCTACTTCATCGACGGCTTGAAGGTGATGTGCGAGCGCTATCGATGGGCGTACAACGACGGCCAGCCGGCCGCCCCCGCACACATCCTGCTCAATCTTGCGATCGGCGGCAGCTGGGCGGGTCGACATGGCATTGCCGATGAGAAATTCCCCGCTCGACTTCAGGTGGATTACGTTCGCGTGTACGTGAAGCGAAAGCGGACGAAGTGACACCCGTCAGACCCACCCTTCGCGACACAATCTGGAGGGCGGTGTCTGATTCCCCGCGCGCCTGTCGGCAGATCGGGCGCCTAGCCTGCGGCGGCTTCTCCTGTTTGTTCTCGCTCCTCGATCCTACTTCCCTTCTGCTTCTCTTCTTCCACCTCTAGGCGCGGTGGGCACGGAGGGCCTGTCGCTCGCCGAATCTGGCATCTCGCTGTAGACGCCGGTGGAACTCGGAACTCTGTGCATCTCAGGCGTGTCTTTGTCCCATGTCGCTATCTACGCCCCGGACACTCGGCTCTGATTCTTCACCACGCTCGTCGCGAGCGCGATCATCGATGAGACGTCGCTCAAGGTGGCAGGCACGATCAGCTTGCTCGAGGCTTCATCGGCGAGCTTGCCGAACTGCTTCACGTATTCTTCCGCCACTCGCAACTGCATCGCTTCCATGCCGCCAGGCCTGCCGAGAAAAACGAGATAGAACTGCGCATCGATCAGCAGCAGCTCCGACGCGAGCAGTGCGGCACCCGCAATCAGCCATCCCCACCAAGGCATTCGAACCTCCTTTCGTGGAAGTGGTTTTCTTTTCAGCAATCATAGCAGCGCGCAGGGCGCGCGCTGTCTCTTCCACCGGTGTGTAGCCGCGATTGGCCGGTAGGGGAATCTTGTCGCGGAGCTCGAGAGAACCACAAAGAGCACACAAAGCGCACAAGACAGAAGGATGAGGCGACTAAGAATGAGCGGACTGGCGCTCTCTTCCTTTTGTGATCCTTGTGCTCTTTGCGGTTACTCCGTTCTCAATCCGATCGAGGCTTCAGTCCCTATACGGATCGATCGGAATGATGCGGCCGTCCGCGTCGTAGTGAAGCTCCGTCACTTTCACCGATCGTAGGTGCGTCACGCCCTGCGACAGAATCGAGTCGTGATAGAAGAGATACCACTTGCCTTGGTACTCGCAGATCGAGTGATGCGTCGTCCAGCCGACGACCGGCGAGAGGATCCGGCCCTGATAAGTAAACGGGCCGTACGGGTTGTCGCCGATCGCGTAGCACAGCAGGTGTGTGTTGCCCGTCGAGTACGAGAGATAGTACTTGCCGCGATACTTGTGCAGCCAAGGCGCCTCGAAGAAGCGGCGCTCGTGGTCGCCGGCACGAAGCGGCTTGCCGCCCTCGTCCAGGATCGCGACCTCGCGCGGCGCTTCCGCGAACTGTTTCATGTCGGGCGTGAGCCGTGCGATGCGCGGTCCGAGCGCCGGCTCGTCGTCGAGGGGCTCTTCGTTGTTCGCGTCGTAGACATTGTTGCGGTACTTCTGGAGCTGCCCGCCCCAAATGCCGCCGAAGTACATATAAAAGGAGCCGTCGTCATCGCCGAACACGGCGGGATCGATGGAATAGCTGCCCTCGATGGGTTTCGGCTCGGGCTTGAAAGGGCCTTCCGGTCGGTCGCCGACCGCCACGCCGATTTGGAAGATTCCGTCCGGGCGCTTCGCGGGGAAGTAGAAATAGTATTTGCCGTCCTTCGTCGCGGCGTCGGGCGCCCACATCTGCCGCTCGGCCCACGGCACGTCGTTCACGTGCAGCGCGACGCCGCAGTCGACCGCCGGGCCCGTCGGGGAGTCGAGACGCAGGACGTGGTAGTCCTCCATCGCGAAATGATCGCCGAGATCGTTGAAGGGGATGCCCGCGTCGATGTCGTGCGACGGATAGATATACAGCTTGCCTTCGAACACATGCGCCGAAGGGTCCGCGGTGTAGATATGCGTTACGACGGGCTGAGAGATCGCCTTCTCGGCAAGGGCCTTGAAATCGACGTTTGATTCATCCGACATCTTCATTCACTCCTGAAGGGGCTAACGACCAGGGGATAGGGGATAGCCAGACGCCCGGCGCCCGGATCGCCCTTCTGACTATCCCCTACCCCCTGTGCCCTACCCCTACGCTATGCGGTACGCCTCGCGCCAAGCTCCGTCTCGATGCGCGT
>JAAYXG010000527.1 GCA_012516015.1 Lysobacteraceae bacterium
CTCATACACGCTCTATCTTCCGCGCCCGGGCGGCGGCACGTTCGCGCGTAGCTGGACGCCGTCGGTCGGGGGTTATCAGGGCATGCTCGTCACGCACGATGAAGTGTTCTCCATTTCCGACTATCTGTCGCTGCGCGAGGGACAACGATTCAGCTATCGCCCGACGGTCATGTTCGTGTACCACCCGTGCGACGATGCCATGCTGTCCGCGCTCGAGCTCGAAGGCCGCGGTTGGAAGATGCAGCCGACGTGTCGTCGCCTGAGCCATGACATCGCAGGCGGAATGGATGAGCTCGGCGTGCTGCTCGCCGGTCATGCGAAGAACGCGTACTGGTTCGGCTCGCAGCTCACGATCGAAGAAGCGCGTCGCCACATCGATTTCGCGAATGCGACGACGTTACAAGTCGTCGCCGGTGCGTTGGCGGCGACCGTTTGGGCCATTCGTCATCCGCGCAGCGGTCTCGTCGAGCCGGACCAGCTGGATCACGAGGAATGTCTCGAGATCGCGGCGCCGTATCTCGGTAAGCTCACGGGCGAGTTCACGAACTGGACGCCGCTGCAAGGTCGCGGCGAGCTGTTCCCCGAGAAGCTGGACGTCGACAGCCCATGGCAACTGCAGAACATTCGCGGACGGCAGTGGATCGAGTAGGCGGCGTTTTCGAGTGCCGGGCCGCGCGGGCAATGAGCGGCCCGCTCATCGTTCGCTAGCCCGACGGTGTCTTCGCTTCGACTCGTCGAATGCCGGCCTCGAACCTCGATGGACGTGCGCCCCAGCGGCGTACGATCCGTTGGAAGAACAGGCTGTTCGGGACTTGCAGAACCGATTCTTTATGGCCGCCTTCGGGTACGGTCTCGCGCAGCGTCGTGTAAATGAGGTTCAAGTCGACGACTTGACCGCGAAGGCCCGGTTTCTCACCGTTCTCCAGCAGCTCGATTTCGTCATATAAGCGGAACGGCCGCGTCGTCACGATCAGAAGCGTGCAGAAGATGTTCGACAGCACGCTCCATGCGGCGAAGAAGGCGATCGCGCCGACCGCGACGAAGCCCGTGAACGCGGTCCAGAGCACCGTCGCCGATACGCCCATTTGCTCGAGCGCGAGCAGCAACGCGGTGGCGGTGATCAAGAACGACGCGACTCGCTTGGCACCGACCACGAGCTCCGCGGGAATGACCGAGCGCGTGCCCAAGCGCCCGATGAGTGCGCGCACGAGGCGGTGCGCGATCCAGGCAATGATGACGATGAGCAGCACGCGCCCTACGGGACCCAGCGCCTGCATCGTCTGCTCGATCCAGAGTTGGATGCGCTCGATCATGCGCGTGCGTCCCTGTGAAATCGTTCTCCCTTGCCGAGCAGCACACCGTGGCTGCTCGCGATGCCGAGCTCGAGGCTCGTCGCAATGCGGCGGGCGCGCACCATGAAGTGGTCGGTTACTCGTTCGTCGAAGAGCTCGCGGGCCGTTTGTTCGAAGAGAGCAAGCCAGCGGTCGAAATGACGCGCGTCGACGGGAAGCGGCAGATGCATTCGCATCGGCGCGCCATGATAGGCGCCGCTCGACAACACGACGGAGGACCAGAAGTCGCACATGCGGCGCAGGTGAGGCTCCCAATCGCGAATACGGGCGTCGAAGATCGGACCGAGCATGGCGTCTTCGCGTATCCGAGCATAGAAGCGCCGCACGAGCGTCTCGATCATCGCTTCATCGATGCCCGTCGTCTCGCGCATTTGC
>JAAYXG010000528.1 GCA_012516015.1 Lysobacteraceae bacterium
ATCGCGTGTCGCGTTCGTGAGTGCATCCCCATGGTCTCGAAGAGCTGTCGACCGCCGCCGACGAGATGAAAGCGCACTCTCACGGCGCGAGCCGTGATCTTCATCCCACCGAAGACAACGGAGGGCGTCTGCGGTCACAGCGGGGCGCACGATCGTAGCAAAGGCCGAGCAAGGTAGTCTGTAGTCCGACGCCATGAGGGTCTCGACGTGCATGCTGCACTCGCTTTATCTTACTCACCGCGGCAGCGGTGCGCCTCGGAGCGCGCCGTGGGAATAGGGACGTCAATAGAGCGCTGGCGCGAAGCATGCGGCGCTGAAGGACCGAGAAGAACGAATGAAGTTTTTCAAGCGCTCGCTCGTCGCACTTGGACTCGCGGCAACGTTGCCGACCGTCGTGTTCGCCTCATTGGGCGTGTTCTACCTGCTCCGCATCGAGCGCGAGCGAGTCGAGAGCGCCACTCTGGCGCGCGCCGCGCACACGATGGCGTTGATCGAGTCGCGGACTCAGCGCGATCTCGCGGTGCTGGACACGTTGAGCGGCACGAACAGCATCCAAGCCGGGAACTGGCCGGCGTTCCAAGCGCGAGCCGAAGGCATCCTCGCGAGCAATCCCGACTGGAAAGCGATCGTCATCTTCGACGCGTCGCAGATGCAGCAAGTCTTTCCCGGGCCGCCTGCACCCGCCGCGCCTGTTCATTTGGAGCCGATCACCCAAGTGGTAGGCACCGCGACGGAAGCTGTCGGACAGCTCGAGCGCGGCGACCCCGACATCGTATGGATCTACTCGCCTGTCAGGGAAGGCGACGGCGCGCGTTACGTGCTCGCCGCAGCGGTTCGAACGGACGTGTTCAAGGCGATCCTAACCGCTATGGCGCCGTCGCACTCGCGCGCCGCGCTCGTCGATCAGCGAGGTAGTTTCATCGCCCGATCCCGGGCCTACGAGACGCGCGTCGGTACGCCGGCAGTGCGTTTCGTCCGCAAAGCCCTGCGGCAGGCGCGCAACGGCCTCTATCCAGGCGAGACGCGTGGCGGAACCAAGAACTACACCGCGTTCCACGCTTCCGAGCGCATCCCATGGTCGACGCATATCGCGGTGCCCGCATCGGCTATCGATTCGCCGACGGCGTGGTCGATCGCGGTGGCTGCGCTCGCTGGCCTCGGCGCCATGCTGCTCGCCAGCGTGCTCGTCGTGCTCGTATTGCGAGATATGGCGGAGCGCCGGCGAGCGGACGAAGCTCTGCGGCAATCGCAAAAGATGGAGGCCGTCGGCCAGCTGACGGGCGGCATCGCGCACGACTTCAACAATCTGCTGACGGCGATCATCGGCAGCCTCGACATGATTCATTCGCGAGCGGGCGGCGATGAGCGTTTGCGGCGCTCGGCCGCCAACGCACTCGAGGCTGCGCGTCGAGGAGCGAAGCTGGCGGCGCAACTGCTCGCCTTTTCGCGCACGCAACGCATGGCGGTGCGTCGGATCGATTTACGGCAGTTGTTGAACGGGATGAGCGGCCTGCTGACGCAGTCGGTTGGACCGTCGATTCGGGTCGAAGTCGCGATCGACGAGGACGCCGCATCGATCGTCAGCGACGCCAATCAGCTCGAGCTCGCTCTATTGAATCTCGCCGTCAACGCTCGCGATGCCATGAACGGTTCGGGCACCCTGACGATCACGGCCAAACGCGCAACGAAGGTCGATCGTTCGCTGCCGCCTGGCGACTATGTCGATCTCGAAGTTTGCGACACCGGCACGGGCATGTCCGATGAAGTACGCGCACGCGCGATCGAGCCGTTCTTCACCACCAAGCCGACCGGACAGGGCACGGGACTAGGTTTGTCTCAAGTGTACGCGGTCGCCAGAGAATCGGGCGGCGCGCTTTCGATCGAAAACGGGCCTCGTGGAGGTACGGTCGTCCGCCTGACGCTCAGACGTGCGGTAGAAACGACGGCTCCGCCCATGACAAGGCCCAGCACGGGCATCTCGAAGCCGCTGCCCGCATCGGGCACGGAGTCGAGAACCAGTGTGCTCGTCGTCGACGACGACCGCCTCGTCCGACGTTTCATGGCCGAGTCGCTCAAAGCGCAAGGCTACCAAGTCGTCGATGTGCCGGACGGGCAATCCGCGATCGAACGTTTGCAGGAATCCGCGTTCGATTTGCTGATCGCCGATTTTGCGATGCCTGGGATGAACGGTGCGGAGCTCGCGCGAATGGCGCGCGAAATGCAACCCGATTTGCGCATCCTCATCGTTTCTGGGTACGCAGACAGCAACGCGCTTCAAGCCGCCGTGGGCAACGCACCTCAATTGCGCAAGCCTTTCGACACGGCCGAATTGCAGGCGGCAGTCAAGGCTCTCCTAGAGGAGAAAGGTTAGAGCGTCATCTTGCGATGCTCGCCTATGTCCGCGCGGCGCCCCGTCAGAGCCGCCTTGGCAACCCCAATGAGGTAAGCCGCTCGACCCGGCGAATCCCAGTACTCCGCCCGCTCGATCCTAACGCGTAGGAGCGCAAGCTGCGGATCGTCGGGTCCCTTCGGAAACCACGCTTTCGCCATCGGGCTCCACAGCTCTTCGGCCTTCTTACGATCGCGCACGATATCGGCCGTTCCCGAGACGGCGACATAGATGTTTTGCTCCATGTCCGAGTACGTCACGCTCGCGCGTCTGTCCTCTTCGACTTCATGC
>JAAYXG010000059.1 GCA_012516015.1 Lysobacteraceae bacterium
CAGTCCGTCATCACGAAGCGTGTCGTCGACAAGCTCGGTCTTGTGCTGACGCCGGAGTCGCGGCTGATACTTCACGGCGTGACGGGGTCTCTCGCGGTTCCTGCCGTGCGGCTCGATACGCTGGAGACGGGAGATCTGATCCAACGCGACCTCAAGGTTGCGGTGCTCGGCTCGGTCATGGGCGGGGCGGACGGAATCCTCGGCGTACAAGGCTTCGAGGGCTTGAGAGTCACGGTCGATTTTTCCGATGACGAGATCACGATCGTGCGCTCGCGCGGGCAGCGCGCGCGTTTGCACGAAGGAACCATCCCCGCGACCCTGCGCTTCGGGCGGCTCTTGGTCGTCGACGGCCACGTCGGCCGAATTCGCGTCAAAGCAGTCATCGACACCGGCGCGGAAGTGACGCTCGGCAACCTCGCGCTGCGCGATGCGCTCGTGAAGAGGGGCCGCTTCAGGAATGAGCCGGACGATGCGTTCGTCATCGGACTCAACGATGCCACCCAGAGCGGTCGGTTCCTGCGCTCGCCGCGCATCCAGCTCGGCGATGCGAATATCGACGATCTCCACATCATCTTCGGCGACATCCACGTATTCAGACTCTGGGAGCTGGAGGAGGAGCCCGCGATCCTCGTCGGCATGGATGTGCTCGGTGCGCTCGAACGTCTCGTCATCGACTATCGCCGCGAAGAGATCCAGTTTCGGAACCGCCGTCGTATGCCGTAACTTATGGCGCTGCGATCGACAGATTCATCGCCATGGAGCTACGACATGAGCACGCGACGACAATTCATCGCCGGCACCTCCGCGCTTGCTGGTTCTTTTCTCTTGGGCTCGACGCCGATTCGTGCATTCGCCGCGGCATCGGCGACGCTGCGGACGAGGGTCATTCCGGCCAGCGGCGAGACCATTTCGGTCATTGGCATGGGTACGTCGGGCAGCTTCGAAGTCCCCGCGCGAAGCCCGCAGTATCAAGACCTCAAGGAAGTGCTGCGACGTTTCTTCGATGGCGGCGGGACACTCATCGATACCGCACCGACGTACGGTAATGCCGAGGACAATCTCGGTTCGTTGCTCGCCGAGCTCGGCTTGCGCGAGCGGGCGTTCATTGCGACGAAGCTGTCCGGTGTCACCGGGCGCGACGAGGGGCTCGCGCAGTTCAACGACACGCTGAAGCGGCTGCAAACCGACAAGGTGGAGCTCCTGCAGGTCCACAACTTGCGCGATTGGAAGACGCAGCTCGCGCTCGCCCGAGAGCTGAAGGAGCAGGGCAAGGTCAAGTACGTCGGTGTCACGCACTTCCTGGAATCGGCTCAGGATGAGCTCGCGGACGTCGTGCAGCAGACCCGCCCGGATTTCTTGCAGATCAACTATTCCGTCACACAGCGCGGCGCGGAGAAGCGTGTCTTCCCGCTTGCGAAGGAGCTGGGGGTGGCGGTGCTCGCGAACCGCAATTTCAACGACGGTGCGCTCTTCGATCGCGTGAAGGGCAAATCGTTGCCGGGTTGGGCCAAGGAAGCCGGCATCACATCATGGGCACAGATGTTCTTGAAGTTCGCGCTCAGCGAAGAGGCCGTCACGGTTGTGATCCCGGCCACGGGCAAGCCCGATAGACAAAGCGACAACCTGAAAGCCGGTCTCGGCCCGCTGCTCACGCCGACGCAGAAGGCGGAGCTGATCGCGCTCGTGGGGTAGGTGCCGAGCCGACGTCCAGTACGGCGTCGTTCGATGGCGAAGGTGACTCTCGCCAAGCACGCGGAGCTCGCAAGTTAAGAACCGGAACGAGAAATCACCCTCGCGGAGACGCAGAGACGCGGAGATCGGAAGGGAAGAGAAAAAACATTAGCTCGCTCTCACCTCCGCGTCTCCGCGTCTCTGCGAGATAATCTTCCTACTCTTACCTTGGCGAGCTTCACGTGCTTGGCGAGAGTTGTCTTCCTTCCTTCTCTGCGATAACAAAGCTGGCATGTGAGGATAAGGCATTCGGATGCACCGCTTTGCGGCGGGCTCGTGTATGTTCGTCTTCGACGGTCTACCATAGTCATTCCGACGTCGAGACCATCGTCCGGGGGAACACGCATTGAACAAGAAAATCGCAGTGCTGTGCGGGGCTGCATGGCTGACTTTCGCGGCACCGGCGCTTGCCGAAAAGCCCGCCTATCAAGATCTCGATCGATCTTTCAAGGAGCGTGCTGCCGATCTCGTCTCGCGGATGACGCTCGAAGAGAAGATCGCACAACTGCAGAATGACGCCCCCGCGATTCCGCGTCTCGGCGTGCCGAAGTACGAATGGTGGAACGAAGCGCTGCATGGCGTTGCGCGCGCGGGCGCGGCGACGTCGTTTCCGCAAGCGATCGGTCTGGCGGCGACGTTCGATACGCATTTGATGCGTGAGGTCGCAACGGCGATCAGCGATGAAGGTCGCGCGAAGCATCACGAGTTCGCCAGT
Organism: Lysobacteraceae bacterium; assembly: GCA_012516015.1. GTDB lineage: Bacteria > Pseudomonadota > Gammaproteobacteria > Steroidobacterales > Steroidobacteraceae > Steroidobacter. The sequence goes on from JAAYXG010000059.1 coordinate 2,447, forward strand.
CGCGAGCAGCGCAATCGCTATCAGGGCCTAACCTTCTGGTCGCCCAACATCAATA
>JAAYXG010000529.1 GCA_012516015.1 Lysobacteraceae bacterium
TACCGGCGCATGCGCCGCGGTCGCGGTCGGCAGGCGCCTGGGACTTTTGAAGGAAGAGGTTCAGGTCGACACTCGCGGCGGTCGAATGAGCGTGCGCTGGGAAGGACCGGGCAAAGCGCTCTGGCTCACCGGCCCTGCGGTGAAAGTGTTCGAGGGGAAGGTGGAGTTAAGCGACGCGTAGCGTCGATGCGGGGACGTGTAAAGGCGTGCAGGTGTGGGTAACGGAATAGCTCGCTCGAACGTCTACACGCTTGCACCTCTACACGCCTACACGCCCACACGAAATAAGAGGCACCATGAGCAAACAACCTGTGCGCGGCATCGATGTGGACCGGATCGAAGAAGAATCGATCGCGGAATACCTGCACACGAATCCGGACTTCTTCGACCGCCATGCAGGCTTACTCACGAAGCTCAAGCTCACGCACAATCGCGGGGCTGCGACCGTCTCGTTGATCGAGCGTCAAGTCTCCGCGCTTCGAGACAAGAATCAGAATCTGGAAGCGCGCCTTCGGGAGCTGATCGAAGTCGCGCGATCCAACGACGTCCTCGCAACGAAGATCCATCGGCTCGCCTGTCGCTTGATTCGCGCGGGCGATGCCGCGGCCGTGCTCGACTCGCTCGAGACCTCCTTACGGGAGGACTTCGGCGCCTCCGAGTGGCTCATGGTGCTCGACTCGACCCACGAGTCCGAGTTCAAAAGCATCACGAGCCGGCACCTGCGAGTCGTCGAGAGCGGCGCGTCGGAGCTCAAGATGTTCGACACGCTGTTCGAATCCGGCCGCCCGCGCTGCGGACAAATCCGTGACAGTCAGCGCGATTTCTTGTTCGGTCCGAACAATATCGAGATCGGCTCCGTCGCCCTCGTGCCGCTCGGACCCCAACCCTGCTTCGGTTTGCTCGCAATCGGCAGCCCCGATGCCGAGCGTTTCCATCCGGCAATGAGCACGGAGTTCTTGGCGCGCATCGGCGATCTCGTGAGCGAGGCGGTCGGGGCGGTCTAGCGCTGGATAAGGGTATGGGGTTCGGGGCCTGGCGCTTGGGCCAGAACTAGGAGTAGTGCGTGCCAACTTATTACCCGAGCCCCACGCCCCACGCCCCTGCGTGAGAGTCTCCACGCCCTTGTGAACGCTTCCGCTCTCGAATGGCCCGCTCGCTTCCTGGCGCATCTGTCGACTGAGCGCCGTCTTTCTGCGCACACGGACTCGAACTACAAACGCGATCTCGACCGCTTCATCGCTTACTGCACGCAGCATGGCGTCGACGATTGGGCTCGCGTCGATAGTCAGCACGTGCGCCTGTTTGCGGCTGCCGAGTTTCGGCGCGGTGCGTCCGCGCGAACGATCCAACGGCGCCTGAGCGCGCTTCGCAGCTTCTTCCATTTTCTCATTCGCGAAGCGGTGCTGAAGGCAAATCCCGCCATCGACGTGCAGGCGCCGAAGGCGAAGAAGCGCTTGCCGCAAACGCTCGATGCGGATCAGATGGCGCGGCTGCTGAGTTTTCGCACGGACGCAACGCTCGATGTGCGCGACAAGGCGATCATGGAGCTCTTCTACTCGTCGGGTCTTCGCCTCTCCGAGCTGGTCGGCCTCGATATCGGCCATGCGGACCTTGCCGATCGCACCGTCCGCGTGACGGGCAAGGGCGGCAAGGCGCGTGTCGTGCCGATGGGAAGTCACGCCGTCAAGGCGTTATCGGCCTGGCTCAAGGAGCGCACCAAGATCGCGGCGACCGGTGAGCTCGCGCTGTTCGTCGGGCGAAACGGCACACGTCTCGGTCAGCGCGCGATTCAGCAACGGATCGCGCAGTGGGCTAAGCGACAGGGACTCGGCGTGCACATGCATCCGCACATGTTCCGTCACTCTTTCGCGACGCACTTGCTCGAATCGAGCCAAGATCTGCGCGGCGTTCAAGAGCTGCTGGGCCACGCGAATATTTCGACGACGCAGGTTTACACGCACCTTGATTTTCAGCACTTGGCCAAGATATACGACCGGTCGCATCCGCGTGCGCGCAAGCGCGCGGATGAGGCGTAGCTTGCGTCGTCCGACCGGATTAGCCTGACGAGGGTGTGTTTTCCTATGCCGAGCGATCACGAGCGCCTCTCGAGCGCGCAGTTCCATGCCACTACGATTCTGTCCGTGCGCCGGCACGGCGTCGTCGCGATCGGCGGCGACGGACAAGTCTCGCTCGGCAACACCGTCATGAAAGGGAACGCCCGCAAGGTGCGGCGGCTCTACGACGGTAAGGTGCTCGCCGGTTTCGCCGGGGGCACGGCCGATGCATTCACATTGTTCGAGCGCTTCGAGGCA
>JAAYXG010000530.1 GCA_012516015.1 Lysobacteraceae bacterium
CGAAACCTGGATCTCAGGCAGCGGATTGCAGCGGGACTACACGCGCGCGACAGGCGAGTCGCTGGACGGCGAGACGATCGTGAAGAAGGCGCGCGAAGGCGACGCGCAAGCGCAGGCCGCGCTCGATCGCTACGTGCATCGGCTCGCGCGCGGCCTTGCAGTGATCTGCAATATCGTCGATCCGGATACGATCGTGCTCGGCGGCGGGCTTTCGAACGTGTCAGAGCTCTACGAGCGCTTGCCCGAAGCCGTGCGCCGCTACGTCTTCTCCGATACATGGAGCGCGCGCATCGTGCCCGCAAAATGGGGCGACTCCTCCGGCGTCCGCGGCGCCGCGCGTCTCTGGGGAAGTTGAGCGGCCGGATGCGCTACGAAAGTAGGTAATTGCTCCTTCGTTTGAACCGGCGGAGCCTTGCGCTAGGATTCCCTGAAGCGCAATCGCAGTGAACGAATCGCCGTGCAAAGCCTCGCCCCGTCCGACTCCAATCCCCTCCAAGCCGCGGTTCGAACCTGTCGAGCGCTGAAGGCATGGCTGCTCGATCGTGCGTATCCGCATTGGTGGTCTCAGGGTGCTGACTTGGAACGCGGGGGCTTCTACGAGCGCCTTGCGCAGGACGGAACGGGTCTCCTCGAGCCGCGCCGCGCGCGCGTCAACCCGCGTCAAATCTACTGTTACAGCCTTGCCGCCAAGCTCGGTTGGCAGGGACCGGCGCAACGAGCCGTGGAGCATGGGCTCGAATACTTTCTCCGGCACTATCGCCGAGAGGATCGTCTGTTTCGCGGCGTCGTGAGCTCGGACGGCAGCGTCGTATCCGAGCGCGCCGTGCTCTACGACCAGGCGTTCGCGCTGCTCGCGCTCGCGCGCGCCTATGACACGTTCTCGCGCGACGAATATCGACAGATGGCGCGCGAGCTGCACGATGTGTTGCGGGCTCAGCTCGGTCATCACATCGCCGGGTTCGAAGAAAGTCAGCCGCGCATCCTGCCGCTGATTTCCAACTCGCACATGCACTTGCTGGAAGCAAGTCTCGAATGGCAAGCGCTCGATGAGGATCCGATCTGGGCACACCTTGCCAAGGAAATCGTAGAGCTTGCACTCACGTGCTTCCTCGATCCCGGGACCGGCCTCGTGCTCGAGTTCTTCGATCGGGATTGGCGACCGGCGCAAGGCGTGGACGGGCGCGTCGTCGAGCCGGGACACCAATATGAGTGGGCGTGGCTGCTACTGCGTTGGGCGGCGCGCGATGAGGAAGCGCGCTCCGCCGCGAGAGCCATCGACGTTGCACGCAAGCTCGTCGCGCTCGCCGAGGCACACGGCGTCGATCGCACCCGCGGTGTCGTCGTGAACACGATGCTGACCGACAAAGTCGTGCGCGATGCACAAGCGCGCCTGTGGCCGCAGACGGAGCGCATCAAGGCGGCGTGCTCGATGGCCGAGCTCACGCGCGATCCGACGTTTTGGGCGGCGGCGGATGAAGCGGCGCGCGCGCTGCAGAAGTATTTGACCACGCCGGTACCCGGCCTCTGGTACGACAAGATGACGGTGCAGGGCACGTTCGTCGAAGAGCCCGCTCCTGCAAGCTCGTTCTATCACATCGTGTGCGCTATTGACGTCATGGATGCGGCGCTCGCGCGCGCGAACGTGGATAGACGTGAAGGCGCGTAGAGGTGTAGGCGTCTAGACGTACGAGGTTAGACGCTGCTTCTCTGGCGTCCGCACGTCCGCACGCTTGATCATGGAGTGACTCGAGCATGACTCTCGTGTCGGAGCTTGCGGAAGTCTCGCGTCGCGTCGCGAGCACCTCGTCGCGTACCGGAAAAACTCGAGAGCTCGCGGCGGCTTTACGCGCGCTCGACACGAGCGAGGTTGAGATTGCCGTGCGCTATCTGACCGGCGAGATCCCGCAAGGGAAGATCGGTATCCAATTCTCGACCTTGCAGAGCGCTGCCGGCGTCGAGCCCGCGGCATTCTCGAGCCTCTCGCTCACCGAGCTCGATGCGCGTCTCGACGAGTTGGCAGCGCTACGCGGAACGGGTTCCGCGAGAATGCGGCTGCAGAAGCTGAGCGAGCTCATCGCGCTTTGCATGCCGACGGAGCGAGACTTCGTTTTTCGACTGTTGACTGGCGAGCTTCGGCAAGGCGCGCTCGCAGGCGTCATGATCGACGCGATTGCCGGCGCTGCCGAGGTTCCGGTTGCGTCCGTTCGACGCGCCGCCATGTACGCCGAGCATCTGGGTGCGGTTGCCGCAGCGGCGCTCGCAGGCGGCGAGCCGGCGCTGGCGCGGTTCCGATTGCAGCTCTTGTCTCCGATCGCGCCCATGCTCGCTCAAACGGCAGACGATGTGGCCGAAGCGCTGCAGCAGCTCGGCACGCCAGTGAACCTCGACTGGAAAATGGACGGCGCGCGCATTCAGGTGCACAAAGCGGCCCAAGAGATACATATATATACGCGCACCGGGAATGACGTGACGCCCGCGGTGCCCGAGATCGTCGAGGCCGTGCGCGAGCTCCCGACACGCTCGTTCGTTCTCGATGGTGAAGCGATCGCGATGACGTCCGCGGGACGGCCACACCCGTTCCAGGTCACGATGCGCCGCTTCGGGCGCAAGCTCGATATCGATGCCATGCGAGCGACGCTGCCGATCCAGGCGTATTTCTTCGATTGCTTGCTGATCGACGACGCCAGTATGGCGGATCGCCCGACTCGCGAACGGATCGAAGCGCTCGCACGTATCGTGCCGCCCTCGATGCAGATGCCGAGGCTCGTGACCGACGCGCTCGAAGAGGCGCAAGCCTTCTACGAAGCTGCACTCGCTGCGGGCCACGAAGGCTTGATGGCGAAAGCGCTCGATGCGCCGTACGAGGCGGGCAACCGCGGCGCGAGTTGGCTCAAGATCAAGCGCGCACATACGTTGGATCTCGTCGTGCTCGCGGCGGAATGGGGGCACGGTCGACGGACAGGCAAGCTGTCGAATTTGCATCTTGGCGCCCTCGAACCCGCGACGGGCGAGTACGTCATGCTCGGCAAGACGTTCAAAGGCCTGACCGATGCGATGCTCGAATGGCAAACGCACGAGCTCTTGAAGCGCGAAACGCATCGCGATGCGTACACCGTGTACGTGCGCCCCGAGCTCGTCGTCGAGATCGCGTTCAGCGACCTTCAAGTCAGCCGACGCTATCCGGGCGGAGTTGCACTGCGACTCGCACGAGTGAAGCGTTATCGGCCGGACAAGCCCGCGAGTGAGGCGGATACGATGGACGAGGTTCGCAGGCTGGCGGCGCCGTAGCGCCGCCGCGTGTGATGTGTAAAGTGTAAGGTGTAAGGTCAGAAGGAGGAGCCTCTTACGTTACACTTTACACCCTACACTGCTTTTCTGGCCTAGAGCCTACAGCCCACAGCCTACAGCCTGGCCCTCGGCGCAAGCGCGCCGAAGCCGTAGGTCAGCTTGCGCCAAAGCCATTCCGCCGGTCCGAATGAAAAATACTTGAGCCAAAGCGGGCTCCAGACGAGTTGCGCAACCCACACCGCGAGGACGATGTAGTAGAGCTGGTAGCGTTCGAGTTGGCCGTAGAGCGCGAGACCGGCGCCCGTGAAGACGAACAGGCAAATCACGCTATGCGAGAGATAATTTGTCAACGCCATGCGTCCGACCGCGC
>JAAYXG010000531.1 GCA_012516015.1 Lysobacteraceae bacterium
CACGGCGTCGATCCGGCGCGGGTGCGTGCCGCGTTCGAGCGGGCGCGGGTGGAGTTTCGCCAGCGGCCCGACGCGGAGCATCTCGCATCCCTGCATCAGCACTGCGCACAGCTTTACGACGCCATGATCTCGACCGATGCCACCAAGGAGCGGGTGCGGAATATCGATTGCGATCCCAAACAGGCGGTCGAGGCCGCGGCCGTCGTGTTCGCGCTCAATACGGGTCTCACGGCGTATCAGGCCAACTGTGCGGGTGGTGACAAGTTGCCGACGGTGGGTGGCGTGGACGGGCTGCTCGGCTTCGGCCGCCGCTGCCTGCAGGATTCAGGCCTGCCGAGCGCGGATTCGAACACGTTGGGCGAACGGTTGTCCTCCATCGACCTCAACCGGGACGACAAGGCCCACAACTTCGTCGTCTCGCTCAATGCGTTCCAGGACGGCAATTCGCTCGCGTATCTGGCGCTGGCGATCGCCATCGGCATCGACTCGCTCATTTTCATGACCGGGTTGTTCGGCGCCAATGCCGTGCGTTCGCCGTTGACGGATGTGCCGAGCCCGAAGGCTCGCAACTCGCAGCAGCTCAACGCGATGATCGAGACGGCGCTTTTGCCCGACGCGTTCCGCAAAGCGCGCATCGTCGCGCAATCGATGCACCCGATCGACAATGTGGACGGGTATTCAAACGAGGTTCTTCTCGAGTCTCTCGATCCCGAGACGGCCGTTCAGGTGCGCGATGTTCTCAATGCCGGGGCCATCATCGGTGCCGTGCGCAAGGGCGACCGTGCGGGGCAATATCTGGTGCGCTCCGAACTGCTCGAATTCCTCAACACGGTGATCAAGCGCGAACTGGGGCGCGATCCGGACAAGGCCCAGCAGGGCATGGCGATGGACCAGTTCGAGGATCAGGTCGTGGTGGCGCTGCTGCCGGACGTGGCGCAGAATTGTGCGGCGGTGATGTGCGCGCTAATCCCGATGGACGAGAGCAAAGGCTTTACCGCTCATCTCGACCTCGAAGACATCGACGACGATATACGTCCTGTCGCGCTCAACGTGTTGAACGCGGGCGCCACCTTCAGCAAGGTGCAGCGCAGAAGTACCGACAGCTATTACGTCCACAAGGATCTCTACAGGACGCTCGCCAGAATTCGCGCGCGCGAAGTGGGGCGGGTGAGTGGCCGCTCGCAGCTTATAGATATGCGGAGAGAGGCCTCCGGCGGTGTGCTCCGCGAGGCGGGCCGCGCGCAACTGGCCGATCACACGCAGCGCACCGTCGCTGTCGCTGCGCCGACCGACGAAGACGAGCGCCGGCGCGCGATATCGGCTTTGCTTCGTTCATTGAACCTCGATGCGAACGTTTATTTTGGCATGTCGGATCAGGCATGGGAGGCCGGGCAAGCGGCGGCGAACGCCTTGGAGGACTTGTGGGGCTCGGTTGGTGGTTTGCGCCGCGAGCTCGAGGATACGAGCCGCGACTACGGCGATCGTGTCGAGCACGCGGTGATCGAGGAAGAGCGTGCACTCGAAGACGACGACGGAACGAAGCGGCAGATCTTGAACAAGGCGTACCAAGAGCTTGGGAAGACCTGGTTGGTCGTTATGCTGTTCAAAGGCGGGCCGTTCGAGCGGGCTATTCATGAGCTGCTTGACGAGCCGGATCTCGATCGCGGCGAAGACGATCAGATGCTCGCGGTTTCGGATCGGCTTGCGAAGGAGTTTGAAATTAATCCCCGCTTGACCGCCGCGGATTGGATGCAGTTGGAAAGGCTGCTGACGCAGCTCAAAGGCGCGTCCGCTCAGCAGATGGCGGAAGGCGACATACGCCGCACGCTGAACTAAAGAACTCTCGTTCGAGGAGAGGGTCTCCGGTAGGTGTCGGGATCCTCTTTTTTTGCGTGTCCGTGCGCGGTTCGCTTCGAGCTACGGCACTCTCCGTACGGCGATGTTCGGTGTGGCGCGAAGGGCGCCCGTTCGCGATCTTCTTTTTGCCATCGCCTCTGCGCGGAATCGTCACCCGCTCCGCATTATTCCGCCTGCGTGCGCATTTATCTTTGTGCTTCATTTTTCATGAGGAGTGCTTCCCATGTCATTCGTGCGCACGTTTTCGTCCCTGCTCGGTCTCGCGACGTTTTCGGTCATGCTTGTTCCGGCGGGTCATGAGGCCCGCTCGGCGGAGGTGAAGGTTACGGCCGAGCTCGGTCACGGTGTGATCCACTCGAAATCCAGCGATAGGGTTTATCTCAGGCTGTCGCTCAAAGCGCTCGCGGCGCGCGAGAAGGAGGCGCGGGCACCGATCAACGTGGCGCTCGTGATCGACCGCTCGGGGTCGATGCAGGGTGAACGCCTCGCCGCCGCGAAGAAGGGTGTGGAGGCGGCGCTCGACCGGCTGGGGCCAGACGACACCGTTTCGCTCGTTGCCTACAATCACGACGTGGATGTGCTGCTCGAGGCCGGGCGGCTCGGGTCCAAACGCGACGCGGCCGAGCGGGCGATCGACAGGCTGACGGCGCAGGGCACGACGGCGCTTTATGCGGGGGTGAAGGAGGGCGGCGAGCAGGTGAAGGCGTTTCGCTCCGATATGACGGTGAACCGCGTGGTGCTGCTGTCGGATGGCCTCGCCAACGTGGGTCCGAGCTCGCCGCGTGAGGTTGCCGACCTCGGCCGCAAGCTTGCGGGTAAGGGAATCACGGTTTCGACCATCGGTCTCGGGCTCGAATACAACGACGAGTTGATGCAGCGGTTGGCGGCGGTGAGTGACGGCAATCACGTGTTCGTCGAACGGTCGAGCGATCTTGCCGAGATCTTCGACCGCGAGTTCGGAGATGCGCTCTCCATCGCAGCGCGCGACGTGACGATCACGATCGAGTGCAAGGCCGGGTTCAGGCCGACGCGCGTGCTCGGCCGCGAGGCCGATATTTCCGGGAGCCGCGTGACGCTGAACCTCGCCCAGCTTCAGGCAGACAACGAACGCTACGTGATCGTGGAGCTGGAGCCCGAGGCCTCGCTCAAGCCCGGACGTGCGGAGGACGTGGCCAAGATCGACGTCGGCTATGTGAACCTCGACAGTGGCGCGCGCGATGCGGTCGAAGCCACCGTTCAGGCGCGCTTTACGGACGATGCGAAAGAGGCGGAGGCGAGCCTCAACAAGGCCGTGATGAGCCAGGTGACCGAGCAGATCGCAACCGAGAACACGGAGCGGGCGTTGGAGCTGCGCAACCAGGGCGACGTGGCAGGCGCCAAGCAGGTGTTGATGGACAACGCCTCGTTCCTGGGGCGGAACAAGGCTGCGCTGGGCTCCGGTAACGCACCTGCGCCGGCTGCCTCCATCTCTTCTCTGTCGTCGCTCGAGGAGAAATCCCGTGAGGCGGCGGAAGCCCTCGACGAAGCGGATTGGGAGCGGACGCGCCGCGCCATGCGCTACGACCAGCACAAGTCGAAAGTGCAGCAGGCGTATTAGAAAGACGAAGGGCGGCCGCAAGATGCGCGCCGCCCTTTGTTGTTCGCAATTCTCGCCCCGTTATTTCGGTGCGAGCACCATCACCATCTGGCGGCCCTCGAAGCGCGGTTCGGATTCGACCTTCGCGATCGGTTCCACCTCGTTCTTCACGCGAACCAGCACTTCCATGCCGAGATGCTGATGCGCCATCTCTCGGCCGCGGAAGCGCAGCGTGACCTTGACCTTGTCGCCCTCTTCGAAGAACCGCTTAATGGCGCGCATCTTGACGTCGTAGTCGTGATCGTCGATGCCCGGACGCATCTTGATCTCTTTGATCTCGA
>JAAYXG010000532.1 GCA_012516015.1 Lysobacteraceae bacterium
ACAGCCAGTACACGAAGATGAACAAACCGAGCCACACGACGTCGACGAAGTGCCAATACCAAGCGACGCCTTCGAACGCGAAGTGGTTCGTCGGGGTGAAGTGACCGCGCAGACAGCGGATCAAGATCACCGTCAGCATCACCGCGCCGACCGTCACGTGGAAGCCGTGAAAGCCGGTCAACATGAAGAACGTCGATCCGTAAATGCCCGAGCCGAGCGTCAGGTTGAGGTGACGGTAGGCTTCGACGTACTCCTCGGCCTGCAGGAACACGAACGTGAAGCCCAACAGAACGGTCAGGGCCAAGAAGATGTTGAGGATGTGGCGCTTGCCGGCCTTGAGCGCATGATGCGCGATCGTGATCGTCACGCCCGACGTCAAGAGGATCGCCGTGTTGAGCGCCGGCAGGCCGAATGCCGGGATCACCTCGAAATCGCCGCCGATACCGGCAGGACCGTTCGTCGGCCACGCCGCTTCGAAATCCCGCCACAGGAGATAGTTCGTCGACGCCTTGACGCCCTCGCCGCCGAGCCAGGGTACCGAGTACTGGCGCGCATACCAGAGCGCACCGAAGAACGCGGCGAAGAACATGACTTCGGAGAAGATGAACCACATCATTCCCATGCGGAACGAGCGGTCGACCCTCTGGTTGTAGACGCGGCTTTCGCTTTCTCTGATGACCGCCCCGAACCAGCCTCCGAACATGGTCGCAAGGAGCGCAAGTCCGACCACGAACACGGTCGGGCCGACACCCGCGTCGTTCAGCCACAGCGACGCACCGGCAACCGTCGTGAACAGAGCGAGCGAGCCGACGATCGGCCATGGACTACTGTGGGGAACGTAGTATTTGTCTGCCGGCGCAGGAGTCGTTTGTGCGTGAGCCATGAGCGATAAGATCCAGTAGTTGACTTCGATGATGAAGCGATTAACGGTCAGCGGTTAGGTAGATCTCTGTTCTTGCTACCCGCTAGTCACTGATTACTAGCTGCTTCCTTTTGCATCATACATTGCATATCCGAGCGTCAGCCGATCGATATTGTTCGGGAGCGTCGGATCGACGATGAAGCGTACGGTGAACTCGCGGCTTTCTTCGGCGGCAAAGGGCTGCGGCGTGAAGCAAAAGCATTCGGTCTTTTGGAAGTAGCGCGTGGCTTGTAGCGGCGAGATGCTCGGAACGGCCTGAGCGACGATCGGCTGCGCTCGCAAGTTCTTCGCATGAAAGGTCGCTTCGTACAGCTTGCCCGGCTGAACCTCGATCTTGCCGACTTCGGGCCGAAACTCCCAGCTGCCGAAGGTCGGCGCGGTGGAGACGAACTCCACCGTCACCGAGCGATTCTCGACCGGTGCTTCGACGATCGTGCTCGCCTCCACGAGCCTCGAGCGGTTCCCGTAGCCCGTCACATCGCACAAGACGTCGTAAAGCGGCACGAGCGCGAAGCCGAACGCGAAGAAGCAGGCCGCGAATAACCATAGCCTGCGCGTTAGCGAACGGTGGCTTCTCTCTCGATCGTTTGTCACGTCCTTCACGATGAGCGGCGAGCGATCGGTGACAGGCAAGGGGCAACAGAATGCCCTCGATCTTGCGCGTCACTCGTCACTTGTCGCCCGTCGACCTCCTCCTCACTCAGTTTGCTCTCATCACGGTGATCGCGATGAATCCGACGTAAACAGCCACCGCAATGAGCGCGAGCAACAGCGCCGTACGGCGTACTCGACGTTTGCGGTCGACCTCGTTCAACGCGGTGGCTGCCATGCTTACTTCACTTCAGGCGCGACTTCGAAGCTGTGGTACGGTGGCGGCGAGCTCAGCGTCCACTCGAGGCCGTGCGGCATGCCGCCGTCCCACACCTTGTCCGTCGCTTTCACGCCGCCTCGGGCGCACTGCCAGACGATGTAGAGGAAGATGAGCTGCGAAAGCCCGAATCCGAACGCGCCGATCGAGGAAACCATGTTCCAATCGGCAAATTGCGTGTTGTAGTCGGGGATACGGCGCGGCATGCCGGCAAGCCCCAAGAAGTGCTGCGGGAAGAACAGCACGTTAACGAAGATCGTCGACAACCAGAAGTGCGCCTTAGCGAGCTTCTGGTTGTACATGTGGCCCGTCCACTTCGGCAACCAGAAGTACGCGGCCGCCATGATGGCGAACACCGCACCCGGCACCAGCACGTAGTGGAAGTGAGCGACCACGAAATACGAGTCGTGATACTGGAAGTCCGCCGGCACGATCGCGAGCATGAGGCCCGAGAAGCCGCCGATCGAGAACATGAACAGGAACGAGATCGCGAACAACATCGGGGGCTCGAACGTGAGCGAGCCTTTGTACATCGTCGCCGTCCAGTTGAAGACTTTCACGCCCGTCGGCACGGCGATCAACATCGTCGCGAGCATGAAGAACATCTGGCCCGCGAGCGGCATGCCGACCGTGAACATGTGATGCGCCCACACGATGAACGACAGGAACGCGATGGACGCGATCGCGTACACCATCGCGTCGTAGCCGAATAGGCGCTTGCGCGAGAACGTCGGAATGATCTCCGAGACGATCCCGAACGCCGGCAGGATCATGATGTACACCTCGGGATGCCCGAAGAACCAGAAGATGTGCTGGTACATCACCGGGTCACCGCCGCCGGCGGCCGAGAAGAACGTCGTGCCGAAGAAATGATCCGTCAGCAGCATCGTCACGGCGCCCGCGAGCACCGGCATCACCGCGATGATCAAGTAGGCGGTAATCAGCCAGCTCCACGTGAACAGCGGCATCTTGAGCAGCGTCATGCCCGGTGCGCGCATGTTCATGATCGTCACGATGACGTTGATCGCGCCCATGATGGACGAGGCGCCCATCAAGTGGATCGCGAAGATCGACATCGGGAACGCGTTGCCGGTTTGGAGCGAGAGCGGCGGATACATCGTCCAGCCGCTCGCGGGCGCGCCGCCTTCGACGAAGAGCGTCGAGAGCAGCAGCAGAAATGCGAAAGGCAGGATCCAGAAGCTGAGGTTGTTCATGCGCGGCAGCGCCATGTCGGGCGCGCCGATCTGCAGCGGGATCATCCAGTTCGCGAGACCGACGAACGCGGGCATGACCGCGCCGAAGATCATGACGAGCGCGTGCATCGTCGTCATGGAATTGAAGAACATCGGATCGACGAGCTGCAGGCCGGGCTGGAACAGCTCGGCGCGAATGATCATCGCCATCGTGCCGCCGACGAAGAACATCGTCAGGCTGAACACCAAGTACATCGTGCCGATGTCCTTGTGGTTCGTGGCGAAGAGCCAGCGGCGCAAGCCCTTTGCGGGACCGTGATGATCGTGGTCGTGATGCGTGTCGGCGTGGCCGGCGTGTGTCTGAACGGTGCTCATGGACTCTTACTCCGCGCGGGCCACAGCGGCTTCCGCGGCATTGTCTGCTTGCGAATCGGCGACTTGGGCAGCCTCGGTGCCGTTCGCTTGCTGCGCCTGCAACCAGGCGCTGAACTCTTCCTTGGACTTCACTTCGACGACGACCGGCATGAAGGCGTGGTCGTAGCCGCACAACTCCGCGCACTGGCCGCGGTACACACCGGGTTTGTCGGCGCGGAACCAAATCTCATTGACGAAGCCGGGATAGGCGTCCTTCTTCATACCGAATTCGGGCACCCACCACGCATGGGCGACGTCGCTCGAGGTCAGCAGCACGCGCACTTTCGTATCGACGGGCACGACGAAGCGGTTGTCGACTTCGAGCAGGTAGTTGTCGATCGTGTTGGGATCGATACCGGAGTTGAGCTGACGAGCCGCGTCGCTGTCGCGGTCGAGGCGCGAGAAGAAGCTCACGCCCTCGTCGAGATAGTCGTAGTGCCACTGCCATTGATAGCCGGTAACTTTGACCGTGAGCTCCGAATCGCGCATGTCTTCGATCTTGATGAGCGTTTCGGCGGCGGGAATCGCCATGCCGACGAGAATCGCGATCGGGATGACGGTCCAAATGACCTCGACTTTCGTGCTGTGATCGAAGGTCGCTGGAACCGGGTGCTTCGACCGGCGGAATGCGATGATCGAGTAGATGATGACCGCGAAGACGACGACGGCGATCAAGACGCAAACCCATAGGACCATCATGTGAAGGCCGTGAATCTCGCGGCTGAGCTCCGTCACGCCTACCGGCATGTTCAGCTCCCATGCCGCGAACGCCGCACCCGCGGGCACGCACGCTGCGATTGCGGCCGCGACGTATTTCAGGATCTTCAACATTTGCGCCATTGCTCCCGAGTATCACCGTAGCCGTCGCGCGCGTTGGTGGCGACGGCAGCCAATTCATAGCGGTCAGTTTAGCGCTGCCCGCAGTCTAGCGCCGCGCTCGGTCAAAGCGCGGGCGATTCGTTTACATTCCCCACCAGTTGTTTGAGTCGAACCGCCAAAAGGCGGCGCTCGTCCTCTGTGAGAAACCGGCCCACTTCACAGGCGCGGCCATGCGACTCGACCAGGAGTCGGCTGGGGTGAAGCGCCGCCAGCGGGGCGTGGAGTGTAACCCTCGCCCAATGCCGAGGAAATACTGCCAAACGATGATTCGACGCTTCACGGTGCTCGATGGTGACCTGATCGGGCGTGATCGTGATCGTTTCCGACACCATCCCCGAGCGCATGGAGGCGCGTACCGCCCACCACAGGAACAGCATTTCGAGCACCGCAAACGCGAGTATCGGCCAAAAGCCGAACATGAGAGTGAAGAAGATCGCGACGGCGAACGTACCGGCCGCAACGATTAGTAGGAACCTTCGCGCCGTGATCGGTGTAAGCGAACGGTGCGCGCGAAGTTCGAGTACACGAGCGCCTCGATCTTCCGGGGCGTGAAGATCCCCGGTGCGCGTCGGGCTGGCTTGAGCGAAAGGCATGGCGAGCTGTGTCTGGGCCGCGAAGGGAAGCCGCTGCATCGTATCGAAGTTCCTTCCCGTACCGAACCGCAAGACCGCGATCGAGCACGGTCGAACACGATCTGGTTCGGAAGTCCCCGGTCCAGGAAAGCCGAATCACCCTGGAATCGATATTCAAGGAAACTATATCAAATCCCTCGAAGACTCGCGAAGATCTGGAGTATGGTCAATTTTTTCTGATCGTTCTCAGTACGTTTGAGATTGGCACGTGCACCTCGCCCGATGCTGTGCGCTGTGCCCGTCGCACACCCTTCCACGCATGGCCGTAAACGACTTCGAGGGTGATCGGAATGACGTCGCCGTCGCGTAGCGATGCAAGATGGGCCACGGCGTCCTCGAATCGGGCGCGCGCGAAAAGCCCCCGTCGGCGGCCGCGCGATACGTTGACGCTTCCCGTGGCACGTAGCTCCTCCAGAAGCGCCTTCGGGTTCGGATAGGTCACGACGAGCCGCTCGGTATCCATGACCGGTTCGGCAAAACCGGTGCGCATGAGCGCATCGCCGAGGTCGTGCATGTCGACGAATCGATGAACGTGATCGTATCCATCGACGCGCTCGAAGGCGGCACGGACTTCGCGCAAGGTGTCGGGGCCGAGCGTCGTGAACATGAACAAGCCGTGCGGCGCGAGCGTCCGCGCCGTTTCGCGAAATACGCCGTAGAAATCGCTGCACCACGCGAGCATTAGATTGCTGAAGACGAGATCGACGCTCTCGTCTCGCAGCGGGAGGCGTCCCGCGTCGGCGACCAGCCGATCGAAGCGGCGCAGGAACGATTGTTCGCGCGCGGCTTGCACGAGCATGCGATGCGAGAGATCGAGCGCGATGATGCGCGCTTTCGGATAGCGCTGTTTGAGTTGTCGGGTCGAGGCGCCGCTTGCGGCGCCGAGGTCGAGCACCCGCGCGGGTTGCAGCGTCACGAGATCGAGCCGCTCGATCAAGCGGGCGCGGATCTCCGCTTGCACGATCGCATGCTCGCGGTAGCGCTCGCTTGCTCGGTCGAAAGCGCGGCGTACCGCACGAGAGTCGAGCGAATATTCGTCCAACTGCGTATTACGACACGGCGGCGATACGCTCGCAGCTCGTTCCTTCCGGCTCGGCGGCCGGCGCCGGTTCCGGCTTGATTCCCAGGCGTTCGAACAACTTGCGATCCGCCGTTTCGTCCGGGTTATCGGTCGTGAGCAGCTTCTCGCCATAGAAAATGGAGTTCGCGCCCGCGAGGAAGCACAGCGCTTGCGTCTCTTCGCTCATCTCGGAGCGACCGGCCGAGAGGCGCACGTGGGCCCGCGGCATCAATAGGCGCGCCACCGCGATGACGCGCACGAACTCGAGCGGATCGACTTTCGGGGCGCCATGCAGCGGCGTGCCCGGCACCTGCATGAGCTGATTGATCGGCACGCTTTGCGGATGTTCGGGCAGCGTGGCGAGCGTATGGAGCAGCTGTGCGCGATCGAGCTCCGATTCGCCCATCCCGAGAATGCCGCCGCAGCAAACGTTGATGCCTGCCGCGCGCACGGCGGCGAGCGTCTCGAGGCGATCTTGGTACGTGCGAGTGGTGATGATCTTCGAGTAGTGCGTCTCGGACGTGTCGAGATTGTGGTTGTAGTAGTCGAGCCCCGCCGCTTTGAGCTCGCGCGCCTGTTCCTCGGTCAGCATGCCGAGCGTGGCGCAGGTTTCCATGCCGAGCGCCCGCACGCCTTTGATCATTTCGATGATTTGTGCGAGCTGCTTCTTCTTGGGGCTCCGATAGGCCGCACCCATGCAGAACCGGGTCGCGCCGTTCTCCTTCGCGAGGCGTGCCTTCTCCAGCACGTCCTCGACCTGCATGAGCGGCTCGGATTGCAGGCCGGTGTCGAAGCGGATGCTCTGCGAGCAGTAGGCGCAGTCCTCCGGGCAAGCGCCGGTCTTGATCGAAAGCAGGGTGCTGATCTGCACCTCGTTCGGATCGAAATGCTCGCGATGTACGCGCTGCGCATGAAACATGAGGTCGGAGAACGGCAGCGCAAACAACGCACGAACTTCGTCCAAAGTCCAATCGGTGCGCACTTCTCCGAGACGAGAAGGATCGAGCGTGGCGGTGTGCGTCATTTACTCGACGAGCTCCAAGAAATGGGCGGACTCGCTGCGGCTCCCCTGGAGCACGCTGGCGGTAAAGGAGGATGGGCGTGGAGTATTCGCACCGCATTTCGGGCTGTCAACCGCGAAAGCGCATTCAGGTTGACAGCCTGTGGGCTTCGATTTCGTCGGTGCTCTGGCCGCCGAGCTGCGTCCTATGTCAAGGCACGGGACAGCCCGGCCGGGACCTGTGCGTCGCATGCGAAGGGGACCTCATCGCAAACCCGGTGTGTTGCATGCGCTGCGCGCAGCCGCTCTTTCGAACGCGCGCTCGCCGCGATCTCTGCGGTCGCTGCCTCGGCGCGCACGCCATCATCGAGTCGAGCTTCGTCCCGTATCGCTACGCCTATCCTCTCGATCGCCTGATTCAGCGGCTCAAGTACGGCAATGCGCTCAGCGTCGCGCGCGTGCTCGGCGGTCTTTTCGCCGACCGGCGCGCAGAGCTCGAGTGCGAACAAGCCCCGGAGCTCATCGTTCCGGTGCCGCTCGGACGGCGACGCTATCGCGAACGCGGCTTCAATCAAGCTCACGAGCTGGCGCGCGCGGTGAGTCGGCGCGCGAATATCGAGCTGCGCAGCGACCTCGTCGAAAGAATGCGCGAGACACCGGAGCAAGCCGGTCTTCCGCGCCGGCAACGTCGCCGCAACGTGCGCGGCGCCTTCCGTTTGCTGCGGACTTTGAAGGCCTCGCACATCGCGATCTTCGACGACGTCGTCACGACGGGCAGCACCGTGAACGAGCTTGCGAAGGTATTGCGCCGCGCGGGCGCGAGGAGGATCGAGGTCTGGGCGATTGCGCGCGCAGGTCGGTAGCGCGCGACTCGTAATCCATGATTCGTGACGAGCAAGAGGCTAGCGCCTCGATTCTGACTGCCCGCAAGTCGCGGATCACCAGTCACGAGGCTCTTGCACCCGCGAGTCACGAATCACGAGTCACGAGCTCACCTCCACAGATACTCCAGCGCGATGCCGATGAACACCGACATGCCGAAGTAGTTGTTGTTGAGGAATGCGCGGAAGCACTTTTCGCGCTCTCGATC
>JAAYXG010000533.1 GCA_012516015.1 Lysobacteraceae bacterium
AATCACCGCGATCACGAAGATGTTGTCGACCGAGAGCGACCACTCGAGCAGATAGCCCGTGATGTACTGGATCATCGCCTCCGAGCCGGGCATCGCGTTCTCACCCACGCGCCAGCCGAGCCAATGGTGCTCGTACACACCGTAGACCAGCCCGCTGAACGACAGGGCCGTCATGATCCACACGCTCGTCCAACCGAGCGCCTGGCGCACGCTCATCGCCCGCGATTCGCGATGCAGAACGCCCAAATCGAGCGCGAGCACCGCGATGAAGAGAACGAAGAAGGCGATCCAGATGAGGAGGGACATTCCGGGGCGCGGGGCTAGAGGCTAGGGGCTAGGACAAGAACGGACAGCGGTAGCAACAAGAGCATCGAGCTCGGCAGGGTCTCAAGGCAGGTTCTTATGGCTTTCGTCCTACCCGAGCCCCAAGCCCCGAGCCCCATGCCGTTTGCGATCACGGAAGGGCATCGAGCTCGGGATCGCTCTTCTTGATCTCGAGGAGGTCCTGCGGCTTGAGCTTCATGTCGTAAGCAAGGGCAACGCCGACGAAGATCGACGAGTAGGTACCCACGAACACGCCCGCGATAATCGCGGCGGAAAAGCCTTTCAGCGTCTCGCCCCCGAAGAGGTAGAGGGACACCACCACGAACAAGACCGAGAACGTCGTCATCAAGGTACGCGACAGCGTTTGATTGACGGCTTGGTTGAGCATCTCCTTGCTGGATGCGCCCTTACGAGTGCCCAAGAAGATCTCGCGCACGCGGTCGAAGATGACGACCGTGTCGTTGATCGAGTAGCCGATGACGGCGAGCACCGCGGCGAGGACCGACAGGTCGAACGGAATCTGTGCAAGCGCGAAAAAGCCCAGGATCACGAGCGGATCGTGGATCGCCGCGAGCACCGTGCCGAGCGCCATCTTTTTCTCGAATCGGAACGCGAGATAGATCAGGATGCCGATGAAGGTGAACAGCAAGGCGAGGCCGCCCTGCTCGGTCAAGTCGCGCCCGACCTGCGGTCCCACGACTTCGGTTCGTCGCACCTCCGCGTCCGGATCCGCGGTACGCAATATCTCTTGGATGTGCGCGCTGACCTCATTCACGTTTTGGCCTTCCGGCACCATGACGCGGACCATCAGGTCGCGCGAGCTGCCGAAGGACTGAACCAGAGCCTCCGTAAAGCCGGCCTCTTCGAGTGCGTCGCGTACGCGATCGTGATCGGGCGGCTGCGGGTAATGCACCTCGATCGCGACACCGCCCGTGAAGTCGATGCCGAGATTCAATCCCTTGAATGCCAACAGTAGGATCGAGCCGATGATCATCACGATGGAGATCCCATACGTGACCGGCCGCATCGAAATGAAATCGATATTCGGCGTTCGCTTGAAAAATTCCATGTGCGTCGCTCTCTTAGCCGACCGGCAGCGTCGTCAAACGCTTGCGTCGACCCCAGATCAAATCGATGAATACGCGGCTGCACATGATCGCCGAGAACAAGGTCGTGAAGATGCCGAGCACGAGCGTGACCGCGAAACCTTTGATCGGGCCGGTGCCGAACACGAACAGTGCAATACCCGCGACCATCGTCGTGACGTTGGAATCCGCGATCGCGGAGAAGGCCTTGTCGAAGCCGGCGTGTATGGCAGCTTGCGGCGAGTTGCCGTTGCGCAGCTCCTCTCGAATGCGCTCGTAGATGAGGATGTTCGCATCCGCCGCCATACCGACCGTGAGCACGATGCCAGCGATGCCCGGCAGCGACAGCGATGCCTGCAACAGCGACATGAGCGCGACGATCAGCACGACGTTCATGATGAGCACGACGTTCGCGACCATGCCGAACTTGCTGTAGTACACGGCGAGGAAGATGAACGTCAGCAGCGCGCCGAACGCGAGCGCCTTGATACCGTTGTCGATGTTGTCTTGGCCGAGCGTCGGACCGATCGTGCGCTGCTCGACGAGGAAGATCGGCGTCGCGAGCGATCCCGCACGCAGCAGCAGCGCCAGCTCCTGCGCTTCCGCAGCCATAAGGCCGGTGATCTGAAAGCGATTGGAGAAGACGCCTTGGATCGTGGCGACGCTGATCGCCTCCTCTTCCGTGCATTCGTTGCCGGAGCGGGTGCCCTTGCAGACCTCCCCTTCCGCCAAGCGCTTCTTCTCGATGTACACGACCGCCATGCGGCGCCCGAGATTTTCGGTCGTCGCCTTCAACATCTGCTGACCTGCGCGCGCATCGAGCGTGACGTGCACGGCGGGCCTGCCTTCCGAGAATCCGGACGTCGCGTCCGTCAGCTGATCACCTGATGCGATGAGATCGCGCTTCAACAGGACCGGCGCGCCTTCGCGAGTCATGTAGAGCTTCGAGCCGATCGGCACTCGCTTGGTCTCCATGGCCTCGTACGGGTTGTTCGCCTCGTCCACGAGCCGGAACTCGACGGTCGCCGTGGCGCCCAGCACGCGAATGGCCTGGTTGGGGTCCTGCACGCCGGGCAGCTGAACCTCGATGCGGTCCAGACCTTGGCGCGTCACGATCGGCTCGGACACGCCGAGCTCATCGACGCGATTGCGCAGCGTCGTCAGGTTCTGCTCGATCGCAAGATCCTGCCGTTGCTTGATGCGCTCCGGCGTGAACGTCGCGACGAGTTGGGTCGCACCGTCGATTTGATTCTCCGTCAGCGTGATGCCGGGATCGTCGCCCTTGACGATCTTGCGCGCGGCATCGACGCTCGCACCGGGACGCAGCAACACCTCGACCGTATCGCCGCGAACGGCGACCGCTTGGTACTGGACGCGCTCCTTGCGCAGGCCGGCACGAATGTCTTGCGCGAGCCGCTGCAATGCCTGATCGAGCGCGGCCCGGATGTCGACCTCATAGAGGAAGTACACGCCGCCGCGAAGATCCAAGCCGAGACTCATCGGCTTGAGCCCGATGGCTCGCACCCACGCCGGGCTTCGCGGCGCGCTCGTCAATGCGACGATGTACTCGCCGGGCGCCGCCTCGCTGATCGCATCGCGCGCCCTGATCTGCGCATCGACGTCGCTGAAACGGACGACGAGACGATCCTCTTCTAAATAGGCATTGTTGAAAGGGACGTTGTCGGCTTCGAGGAAGCCGACGATGCGCTCCTGACCGCTCGCATCGATCGCGCCGCGATCCTCGCGCACGACCTGTATCGCCGGCTCGTCGCCGAAGAAGTTCGGCAGCGCGAGGAAAAACCCGGCGACCAAAACGATGCCAACGAGCCAATATCGCCAAGGCGGTGTCTGGTACATGCGAACTTCGCCGCTCAGGCGCTCTTGAGCGTGCCTTTCGGAAGAACTTGCGAGACCGTGTGACGCTGCACCTTGACGCGTACGCCGTCCGCGATCTCGAGGGTGATGATCTGCTCGCCGAGCTCGGTCACTTTG
>JAAYXG010000060.1 GCA_012516015.1 Lysobacteraceae bacterium
CGTCTCGGAACTTGCCATTGAAGGATTCGTTCGAGCCATTCTGCCAAGGCTTACCGGGGTCGATATGCGCTGTGTCGATGTTCGCTTCGGCGAGCCAGCGCAGCACGGCTCTGGAAACGAACTCAGGGCCATTGTCGGATCTGAGATAGCGCGGAGCACCGTGTGTACTTGTCAGCGCCGAAGTAAAACTGACCCACCCCCGCCGAAGTAATTTTGACCCCCCTGGGCGAGGATGGCGGCTTTTTTTGAGCCGTCGAGATGTTGACCCAGGAGCAAGCGGTGGAGATCAAGGTTTTAGAACGACAAGGGCGCTCGATTCGGCAGATCATGCGAGAGACCGGGCTATCGCGTAACACAGTGCGCAAGTACCTGCGTGGTGTGGTGAAGGTGCAGTACGGGCCGCGCGAAGCGCGGCCCTGCAAGCTCGATCCCTTCAAGCCTTACGTACTCGAGCGCATCGAGCAGGCGCGTCCAGACTGGATTCCGGCGACGGTCTTGCTGCGCGAGATCCAAGCGGCGGGCTACACCGGCGGGATCAGCCAGCTCAAGGCATATATCCGCCCATTCAAGGCGGTTCGTGCCGATCCGGTCGTACGGTTTGAGACCGAGCCGGGCCTGCAGATGCAGGCGGACTTCACGACGATCCGTCGCGGGCGCGATCGCTTGCTCGCATTCGTCGCCACGCTCGGCTACAGCCGAGCGACCTTCGTTCGGTTCACGGACTCGGAGCGGTTCGAGGACTGGCGCGATGGGCTCATCGCGGCCTTCGAGTACTTCGGCGGTGTGCCGCGCCAAGTGCTGTTCGACAACACCAAGACGGTGATCCTCAAGCGCGATGCCTACGGGCCGGAGCTGCATCGCTGGCATGCCGGCATGCTCGAGGTGGCTCACGAGTATGGCTTTCAGCTGCGGGTGTGTAAGCCATATCGGGCTCGCACGAAGGGCAAGGTCGAGCGCTTCAACGGCTACTTGAAGCGCAGCTTCTTGGTGCCGCTGAACGCGACATTGCGTGCGGCCGGATTGAAGCTCGATGTGCAGACCGCTAATCGCGAAGTGCTGCGATGGCTCAACGAAGTCGCCAACACGCGTACACATGCGACAACGGGTGTTCAGCCCTGCGCGCGATTGTCAGAGGATCAAGCTCACTTCTCGGCGCTGCCGATCCGTGCGACGCAGGACGCTCCTGCGATCTCGCACGCGAGCGTGCTGCCGTTCGAGTCGCTGCAACATCCGTTATCGGTGTACGAGTCGTTGCTGGAGAGCGCAGCATGAGCCTGCAGCAACAACGCATCAGCGCTCTGTGCGAAGAGCTCAAGCTTCCTGCCGTAAGTGCAGAGTGGTCGGCGTTGGCGCAGCGCGCCGCCGACACTCAAGCCAGCTTCGCCGACTTCCTCAGTTCGCTCTTGGAGACCGAGCAGGCCGCACGGAACGAGCGCATTCGGCAGACGCTCTTGAAGCTTGCCACGTTGCCGACGGTGAAGACGATCGAGAGTTACGACTTCAGCTTCGCAACTGGGGCTCCAAAGCAGCAGATCCAAGAGCTCTCATCCTTGAGCTTCATCGACCGCGCCGAGAACGTTGTGTTACTCGGACCGTCCGGCGTTGGCAAGAGTCATCTCGCGATGGCCCTCGGCTATCGAGCGGTGATGGCCGGGATCAAGACACGCTTCATCACGGCCGCGGACCTGATGATCCAGCTCGCCGCAGCCAAAGCTCAAGGCCGACTGAAGGGCTACTTCAACCGAGCGATCCTCGGACCGAAGCTACTCATCGTCGATGAGCTCGGCTATCTGCCCTTCGGCAGGGATGAGGCGAACTTGTTCTTCAACGTCGTGGCCAAGCGTTATGAGCGTGGCAGCATGATCCTCACCAGCAACTTGCCGTTCACCCAATGGGCAACAGCACTCGCCGACGATCAGACGCTCACAGCGGCGCTGCTCGATCGACTGCTGCATCACGCCCACATTGTGCAGATCACTGGCGAGAGCTATCGGCTGAAAGACAAGCGCAAAGCGGGATCAATCAAGGCTGCGAAGAATCAGTAACAGGGCCTGGGGTGGGTCAATTTTACTTCGGCGTTTTCGGTCCAGGGTGGGTCAAAATTCAATCGGCGTTGACAATTAATGTCTGTCGCGCCTCTCACTGCGAACGGCCATTGCGCATACGAGATACGCCCGAAGACGATCGCAGATCTGGAGGGTTTGTTGTCTTGGTATGCTGACTACGGCTTTGGGCTCGAATGCGCCGACGATTCGGATCTGTCATCAACCGAGGACGGC
>JAAYXG010000534.1 GCA_012516015.1 Lysobacteraceae bacterium
CTTGCGATCATCGAAAACGTGCAGCGTGCCGACCTCAACGCCATCGAGGAGGCGGGCGGCTACAAGGAGCTGATCGAGCGCTTCGACTATAGCCAGGAACAGGTGTCCGAGATCATCGGAAAGAGTCGAAGTCACGTCGCTAATACCTTGAGATTGCTTAAACTTCCGGACTCGGTGCTAGCGTACGTCAGGGACGGCCGGCTGACCGCGGGACATGCGCGGACGCTCGTCGGGCGGACGGACGCGGAAGCGCTTGCGCAGCGCATCGTGGAGCAGAACCTCAACGTGCGCGAAGCCGAAGCGCTGGCGCAGGCCGGGCCGATCGGCGTCGCGGGTTCCAGCGGTCCGCGCAAGGCGCGGGACAAGGACCCCGACACGAAAGCGTTCGAGAAGGAGCTTGCGGATTTGCTCGGCCTCAAAGTCGAGGTGAAGCGTGGATCGGGCGAGAGCGGGAACCTCGTGATCAAGTATGGCAACTTCGATCAACTCGACTACATCCGGCTGCGCCTCACCGGAATGTCC
This sequence comes from Lysobacteraceae bacterium, assembly GCA_012516015.1. GTDB lineage: Bacteria > Pseudomonadota > Gammaproteobacteria > Steroidobacterales > Steroidobacteraceae > Steroidobacter. Next base: position 523 of record JAAYXG010000534.1, read on the forward strand.
GGCGGATGACCCTCTTCCGTTAAGTGCTGTCGCGTGAGCCCCTGGACTCAAAAGCCAATGGTGCTTATGGCCAACTTGCCTTCGCCAGCGCGGGATGCGTTCTAGCGTGGCCGGCGGCGTCTTACGCGCCGTTCGGCGCGGGAGCGATGGCCACTCCGGGATTTCGAAGGTTCTACGCGATGAGCAGCGACGTTCTTTTTCGATTGGCGGATACGATCCGGGTGCGGCGGACCGAAGCCTCGGACCGCTCCTATACGCGCCAATTGCTCGACGGCGGGCCTGCGCGGTGCGCGAAGAAGCTTGGCGAGGAAGCCGTCGAGACCGTGATCGCCGGTGTCGGTGAGAGCGACGAAGCGCTGCGTGCGGAGGCGGCCGATCTCCTCTATCATCTTCTCGTGCTGCTCGAGGCTCGCGGCATTGCGCTCGATGACGTGCTTGCGGTTCTCGCTGCGCGGACTGGGCAATCCGGTCTCGCAGAGAAGGCGGCACGCGGCGCAAAAGGAGAGGCCGGATCGGCATCCGGATAAGTCCTATGAGCGAACGGCGGGACACGCCCGAGCCGACCGGAAAAGCTTATTGCTTCGAGCTTTTCGGCGCGCAGGCAGCGGAACTGCAATTTTCTCCCTACCGTGTTTTCACGCGCGAGCAGTGGTCGAAACTGCGCGCCGACACGCCGATGACGCTCGAAGCCGCCGAGCTCGAAGTGTTGTCCGGGTTGCTCGAAGAGCTTTCGGTGGACGAGGTGGAGACAATTTATCTTCCCCTTTCGCGCCTTCTCAACCTCTACGTCGCCGCCGCGCAAAAGCTGCATGCCGTGAGCTCGACCTTTCTCTGTCGCACGGACCGCAAGGTGCCGTTCATCATCGGCGTGGCGGGGTCGGTCGCAGTCGGTAAGAGTACGACGGCGCGCGTGCTCAAAGCGTTGCTCGCGCGCTGGCCGGACCATCCGAAGGTCGATCTCATCACGACGGATGGATTTCTGCTCCCGAACCGGGAACTCGAAGCGCGTGGCCTCATGGACCGCAAAGGGTTTCCCGAGA
>JAAYXG010000535.1 GCA_012516015.1 Lysobacteraceae bacterium
GTGGTGATCTGGCTTGCGATTCGGCACGCGGTCGCGCTCTGGCGAGAGAAGCGGCAAGTCGAGATCAGCCATCGGGGCGATTCGTGTCAGGGGCTCGTCGTAGCCATACAGCACCCTTTCATGCTCGACACATCCGTGCGCTTGTATTTCGATTTCGTGCCCGCCGGAATGGATAAGCCGCTCAGAGCATGTCACATCGCTCGCTACTCGCCGGACCAGTTGCGGCGAGCGCTTCCCGTGACAGGCTCGACGGTGACCGTTCGCTATTTGCCCGAGCGCCCGCAGGAGGCGGTGATTCCCCGCTTAATCTCGTGATTCGTGATTCGTACTCGCGGATCGTCAGAATCGCGCTGGCCTCTCACGACCCGCGAATTACGAGTCACTAGTCACGAGCGTCACGGACGCAGACGCCGCTCTACGCCCGTTCCATCGAGAATATGGCTCGCGATCTCCTCGATCGAGCGAGCCGTCGTGTCGATGAACGGGATATCGAAGCGGCGGAACATCGCTTCTGCCGAGCGCACTTCATACTCCACCTGTCCCGGGGAGGCGTACTTCGTATTCGGCCGGCGCTCCGAGCGAATCTGTTGCAGTCGGTCCGAGGCGATCGTGAGCCCGTACAGTTTGTGCTTGTTCTTCATCAGCGCGGGCGGTAGCTGTCCCGATTCGAATTCCTCATCCGCGAGTGGGAAGTTCGCCGCGAACACGCCGTACTGAAGCGCCATGTACAAACACGTCGGCGTCTTCCCCGAGCGCGACACGCCGATCAGGATGAGATCGGCTCGTTCGTAGTCGCGTGTAATCGCGCCGTCATCGTTCGCGAGCGCAAAGTTCGTGGCATCGATGCGCAGCGTGTAGGCGCCCAGATCGAGCATGCCGTGGGCCCTGCCCGGCGTGCGAGAGGATTTGACGCCGAGCTCCCGTTCGAGCGGATCGAGGAACGCCGCGAAGAAATCGAGGAACAGGCCGTTTGCCTGCTTGACGATGTCGCGCGTCTCCTCTTGCACGAGGGTGCTGAAGATGATCGGCCGCAAGCCTTCCGCTTCGCCTGTCGAGTTGATTCGACGTACGGCTTCTTCCGCTTTTTCGACCGTCGAGATGAAAGGGAGCGTGACCTGTCGGAAGGCGACGCCGTCGAACTGCGTCAGAAGACTGTGTCCCATCGTTTCGGCAGTCACGCCGGTTTGATCGGACACGAAGAAGATGGTTCGTCGCTGCATTGTCTTGCGTTGTCGTAAAAATTTCCGGCTTTCGTTTCGTGTAGGCAGTGGCAAGACGGTTGGTTTTGTGGAGAATATATCCATGTGATTCCCGTGACGACCGGCGAATCGCGCATCAGTTCGCACCGAACTCCCTATCGAATCACCCATCACGAGCACGAGCTTGACCACGTACATATTGCCTTTCGAAAAGGTAGGCCGAGAAGACGTCGATATTGTCGGAGGCAAGAACTCGTCGCTCGGCGAGATGATCAGCCACCTTTCGAAGCTCGGCATCTCCGTCCCGAACGGCTTTGCGACCACGGCAGACGCGTATCGAGACTTTCTCGAGCAGAATGGCTTGACGCAGCGCATTTCGCAGGCGCTCGCCGGCCTCGATGTCGACGATGTAGAGCGGCTGGCCGCCGTCGGCGCGGAGATTCGCGGTTGGATCCAGTCCGCCCCGTTTCCCGAGCGCTTGGAGCACGAAATCCTCGAAGCATTCGATCGCATGTGCGACGGCCGCGACATTGCTGTCGCCGTGCGCTCGTCGGCGACCGCGGAGGATCTTCCGGAGGCGTCGTTCGCAGGGCAGCAAGAGACATTCCTCAACGTGCGCGGACGCCAAGCTGTGCTCGATTGCGTCCGCGAGGTGTTCGCGTCCTTGTTCAACGACCGCGCGATTGCTTATCGCGTTCATCAGGGCTACTCGCACGACCAAGTCGCGCTGTCCGCCGGCGTTCAGCACATGGTGCGCTCGGATCTCGGTGCGAGCGGCGTGATGTTCACCCTCGACACGGATTCCGGCTTTCGCGATGTGGTTTTCATTACATCGTCCTATGGCCTCGGTGAGCTCGTCGTGCAAGGGGCCGTCAATCCGGACGAGTTCTACGTATACAAGCCCGCGCTGCGCTCCGGGCACGCACCGATCCTCCGCCGATCGCTCGGCGCCAAGGCGACGAAGATGGTGTACGGCGACGGCAATAACGGCGTGCGGACGCGCACGATCGACGTGCCGCCCGAGGCGCGAACCCGGTTCTCGCTCACGGACGAGGACGTGATCGCACTCGCCAAACAAGCGCTCACGATCGAGGAGCATTACGGCTGCCCCATGGATATCGAGTGGGGCAAGGACGGCGAGACGGGCAAGCTCTACATCCTGCAAGCGCGTCCCGAAACCGTGCAGAGCCGACGCGGCAGAACGATTCAGCGCTTCGCCCTCAAGCAGCGATCGAAAGTGCTCACGCAAGGGCGCGCGATCGGGCAGCGCGTCGGCGCGGGCCGTGCGCGAGTCATCCGCGACGTCAAGGAGATGACCCGCGTTCAGCCCGGCGACGTCCTCGTCGCGGACATGACGGATCCCGATTGGGAGCCGGTCATGAAGCGCGCGGCGGCGATCGTGACGAATCGCGGCGGTCGGACGTGCCACGCCGCGATCATCGCGCGCGAGCTCGGGATTCCCGCGGTCGTCGGTTGCGGCAACGCGGTCGAGGCGATCGGCGACGGCACCGAGATCACCGTGTCGTGCGCCGAGGGCGATACCGGCTTCGTCTACGAGGGTCGATTGCCCTTCGAGCAAACGAACATAGAGCTCGATTCGCTGCCGTCGATTCCGACGAAGATCATGATGAACGTCGGCAACCCGGATCGCGCGTTCGACTTCGCCGGCATTCCGAATCGCGGCGTCGGGCTTGCCCGCTTGGAGTTCATCATCAATCGCATGATCGGCGTGCACCCGCGCGCCCTGCTCGAGTACGAAAGCCTGCCGCGCGATCTGCAGCAGACGATTGCGCGGCAGATGGCGGGTTATCCCGATCCGGTGTCGTTCTATATCGAGAAGCTCTGCGAAGGTGTCGGGACGATCGCTGCCGCGTTCGCGCCCGAGCCCGTGATCGTGCGGTTGTCCGATTTCAAGTCGAACGAATACGCGAACATGATCGGCGGCGAGCGCTACGAGCCGCGCGAAGAGAATCCGATGCTCGGGTTCCGCGGCGCCTCGCGCTACATCGACGAGTCGTTTCGTCCGTGTTTCGAGCTCGAATGCCGCGCAATGAAGCGCGTGCGCGAAGAAATGGGTCTCGCGAACGTGAAGATCATGATCCCGTTCGTGCGCACGCTCAAGGAGGCGGAGCAGGTGATCGAGCTGCTCGCCGCGAACGGACTGAAGCGAGGCGAAAACGGGCTCGAGGTGATCATGATGTGCGAGCTGCCGTCGAATGCGCTGCTCGCGGAGCGCTTTCTCGACTACTTCGACGGCATGTCGATCGGCTCGAACGATCTGACCCAGCTCACGCTCGGTCTCGACCGCGACTCGGCGACGATCGCGAAGCTCTTCGACGAGCGCGACGATGCGGTCAAGATGCTGATCAAGATGGCGATCGATGCTTGCCGCAAGCGCGGCAAGTACATCGGCATCTGCGGCCAAGGGCCGTCCGATCATCCGGATCTTGCGCGCTGGCTCGTCTCTCAGGGCATCGAGAGCATGTCGCTCAATCCGGACACGGTCGTCGAGACATGGATGTTCTTGGCGAAGGAGCAGCCGAACGCGTGAGCAGGGCAGAGGACCGAGCGGGCCTCTGCTCGACGGCGCCTTTCCAGCGCAGGTATCCTCTTACCCGCGCTCCAGGCCCGACGACCGATTCATGCTCAAGCTCTACACTCTGTTTCGCAGCTCTGCCGCTTACCGCGTACGCATTGCGCTGAACCTCAAGAAGCTCCCGTACGAGTCCATTCCGAAGGCGCTCGCAAAGGGCGAGCATAGGACGCCCGAGTATCTCGCCGTGAACCCGCAAGGCTTGGTTCCGGCGATCGAAACGGATGACGGTCTCGTGCTCTCGCAGTCGCTCGCGATCATCGAATACTTGAACGAGCTCTATCCGCAGCCGCCGCTGTTGCCGAATTCCGCGCTCGAGCGTGCGCGCGTGCGCTCGATCGCGCTCGCTATCGCGTGCGATATCCATCCGCTGAACAATCTGCGTGTGCTGAACTATCTGCGAGATCGCCTCGGGCAGGACGAGGCGGACGTGAATGCGTGGTATCGGCACTGGATCGTCGAAGGTTTCACGGGGCTCGAGACGGAGCTGAGCCGTCATTCGACGGCACGCCGCTTCTGTCATGCCGACGCGCTTTCGATCGCAGATGTTTGTCTCGTGCCGCAGGTATTCAATGCGCGCAGATTCAAAGTGGATCTCACGCCGTTCCCGACGATCGCCGCCATCTCGGCCCATCTCGAAGCGATGCCGGAGTTTGCGGCGGCCAGGCCCGAAGTGCAGCCGGACGCCGTCTGACGAGTCATCGTCAGTCGACATCCTCGCGCAGCCACTTCACGGCCTCATCCTCATCGAAGAACAGCTTGACGAGGATGCCGCGATTGACGGCGACGTCTTCGACGTACTGCAGAATCGTTCGATCCTTCTCCGCGCCGAGCAGTGCGGTGCGATGGTTTCCGCGTAGTCCGATGCTCGGCGCTTCTTCGACGTGCTGAATGGGCGTGACGTGCGAGTACGTAGGCGTGGCGTTGCGCACATCGATCAGGAACTTCCGATCGCCTTGCTCGGACGCTTTAGCAAGCTCGCGCATCATGTTCGTGGACGTCTGATAGCTGACCTGTCCCTGGTAGACGACGCGCACGAAACCTTGATCGGCAGAAACCCTGTACTCCGCATTCATACTGGTGCTCCTGCACGCGGCACCCCGATCGACGTGCCGAGTCTAGTATCGCCGTCGAGCGCGGGCCAGCCGTAGAGATCGACTCGCTCGATCCATTTACGGAAGAATCGCCAGGGCGAGGGTAGGGCGTCCGCAGACAGAGTCGACAGTCTACCGTCCGTCGCCTACATACCTCCGTAGTCCGCGGCGGAACAACCTCGCGTCCGTGCGCGTCCCATCTCCATCAGGCCACCATTCGGGACGGGAAAATCATGACGCGGAATTTCACAGGCACGCTGATCACGGCGATGTCGTTAGCATTCGCAGGTGTCGCAATGGCGGAGAATCCGCCCGCGACGGACGATCAACAGACGGCGCAGGGCACGACGGATCAGCAAGCCACGTCGCCGAGCTCGGCCTCTAGCCCGCATCAGCGTGAGAGAACCCACGAACAGGCGGCCGAAGCGAGCCCGACAGCCGATGCGACGAGCGATACGGATCCTTCCGCAAGCTCGACGAAACATCAGCGGGAGGCAACCGGCGTGCGGACGGCAAGGTCCAAAGCCGAGAAGGATCAATGGATGAAGGATTGTGTGGAGCAGGCGCAGGAACAGAGCTCCACGATGTCAATGGAGCAGGCGCAGAAATCGTGTGAGGAGCAGATGAGACAGACTGAGCGGACCGGCGGCGGCTGAGCGCGGCTGAGCGGGGCTGAATCTAGAGAGCACTCGATCGAGGTAGCGAGGGGACGTATTGAGCTGAAGTTGGTTGAAGGTTAGCTCCCTCCACGCTTTGCGATGCGGCAATGAAGGCGACGTTTCGCGCTCTTCCGAGCGCGGCGTCGCCTTTTTTGTATCGAATACCTGCGTCAGAATAGCGGCTCATGAAGCGTCGATATGATCTGAGCTCTCTCATTCGCTCTTTGCGCGCGTTCTTCGCAGGTCGGCGCAAGTCGGATGCGGCGCTCGCGCGGCTTCTACGCTCGAGCTCGGGCGAGCACACGGTGTGGAAGCAAACGACGCTCGACTCGAAGACGCCCCTATGCCCCGAGTGCGGCGCCGCGATGATTCACGCAGTAGGCAAGCGAA
>JAAYXG010000536.1 GCA_012516015.1 Lysobacteraceae bacterium
GAAACTCATAGGCAACGCCGACCGTCGCCGTCTTCGGCGGCGTGCCCGAGATCGTCGGTGCGACGTTCGAGCGCGAGACGACGCGGATCGCGAAGCTAGGCAACGTGACCGTGTTCGTACCGTCGCTCACCGAAATCTTGATGCCGTTCCAAAGTCCGACGCCGGGCGACTTTCCTTCCAGCTTACCGGTCGTCTTGCTGAAGGTGGCCCACGCCGGCTTGTTGACGATCGAGAACGTCAACCGCTTGCCTTCCGGATCCCTCGCACTCGGCTTGAACGCGTAGTTCTGCCCGACATAGACCCAGGAAGCGGGTTTGCCCGAGATCGTGGGAGGCCGATTAGCCGCGAGCGCCGGCTGCGCAAACAGGCCGGCAACGATGAAGACGACACAGGACGCACGAAGCCACCTCGGCAGCTTCGGCCGATCGAGAGCCACGGAAAGATGCATAGCGAACAACTCCGACGAGCGCGCACGAGCACGGAAAACTTCCCGCGCGCGGAGCGCGCGAGCACCTGTCTCGCAAGGGAAGTTTTGCGATTCGAGAACGACGAAGGTTCGTTCCGTCTGCTCACTTCACGCGGCGATCGAATTCGCCGCGGCAACCCCGCTATCCGTGCTGCGACCGAAGATCGCAACCGAGGACCGGAGGCTTTGCGTCACCGCCTTTCGATGGTTATGCCCTTGTTCGACGGTGTGCAGTCTGACGGGCACATGCAATGTGACATATCGGGCGGCCCCGTATCGATGCACGGCCGACAGAGGCAATACGAATGAGGAGAAGCAGGAGCGAAGCGGCAGGGAAAGAAAGGCGGTCCCCTAAGGGGGCGGTCGCAGCTAGCGGTTCGGACGGACAGCATCAGCGCGCGGGCGCATCTGAGCTAACCGCGATTCGCTAATTCCTTTCGACTAGTCCGGCAAGACGAATCCGTGCTGACGAACGAGTCTCGTGCATGCGGCGACGAGCTTGAGGTCGTAGAGGCGACCCGCGCTCCGATTGATCTCGTCGATCGCGGCATCCATTCCTCGGGCGGGACGATAAGGTCGAGGCGAGCACATGGCTTCCACCGTATCCGCAATGGCGAGAATGCGCGCTTCCAGCATGATCTCTTCGCCTTTGAGCCCTCGGGGATAGCCGCTGCCGTCGTAGCGCTCATGGTGCTGATAGATCATGTCCGCCACCGGGGCGCCGAAATCGATCTCGGCGAGTAACTGGCAGCCTTCCTCGACGTGGGTACGCATGAGCGCTTGCTCCGCGTCGGTGAGCGGTGCCGGCTTACCTAGTATCGCCGCCGGCACGGCGATGTTGCCGATGTCGTGCAGCAAGGCGCCGATGCGAAGCCCATGCTGCCGCTCGCCGTCGAGCCCCGCCTCGCGCGCGAGGGCGACCGCGAGCGCCGCTACGCGCCGCGATGATCCCGCGGTATACGGATCGTGCCGCTCGATCATTCGCACGAACGAATCGATCATCCCATGGAGCGCGACATCCGTGCGCTGCAAGGAGCTGAGGGTGAGCGCGTGCGCACGCTTTGCCTGTAGTACTCTCCAAACTCCGTCGGCGAGCGCGGCAAGCGCCTTTTGATCCGCCTCGTCGTAGCCAGCGTCTCGATTCGCGACGCCGAGCACTGCAACGGTCTCGTCATCCGCGATCATCGGAACGGCAAGGTAACGTTGAATGTCGGGCAACCCATCGGCCTGAGGCTTCCATGCAAGATCATTGCTCGAAGTCGGTCGCTTCCCACGCACGCATTCGGTAAAGAGGCTCGCCTTCGACAGCGCGCGCGGCTCTCCGCTTGCCATCGTCGCGTGCGATTGCGAACGCTCGCGCCAAGCGGCGAGCTGGAGGGTGTTGTTCGAGGCATCCACGAAATAGAAGTACGCGAGCGGGCTGCCGGTCACCTCGCTTGCCTGATCAATCACGCGGCGCACGATCGCCGACTCGTCGAACGTTTCCGATTGCTTGAAGAGATCGACGAGAAAATCCGCCTGGCGCTGCGCGTTGCGCTGCGCGACGAGTTCCTTGCGTCGCTGCGACACGTCCCGGATCAGAACGACGGCATCCCCGTGCTCTGCGCCGAGCACGCCGACGCTGACCTCGACGTCCATGAAGGAGCCGTCCGCGCGACGGTGCTTCGTCTCATAGCGACCCGCGCCCGCCGCGCGGCTGAGGTGGAGCCGCAGCGTCTCCTCGCCCGAGCTCGAATCCTCGATGTCGCTCGTCTTCTTGCCGAGAAGTGCTTCGCGCGTATAGCCCGACATCCGACAGTACGCCGGGTTGACATCGAGGAGGCGGCCCTCCGTGTCGAGCACCCACAATCCGTCCGCGATCGCATCGAGCGTCTTGCGGTCGAGAGTCGCTTGTTGCCGA
>JAAYXG010000061.1 GCA_012516015.1 Lysobacteraceae bacterium
CCGACAACGTCTGATGGATGCGGATGAGCTTCTCGGCACGCTCCCGCTGCTCACTCGCGTTCCATTGCGGCCGGACTGCCTTGGCCTGCTCAATGTCCGCCAACGCGGCGTCGCCATCGCCCATGGCGAGATGCGCGGTGGCGCGCGTCTGCAGCGCTTCGAAATAGTTCGCTCGATCCTGTAGCGCGGCGGTCGCGAGCGCGATGGCTTCTTCGTAGCGACCCAACTCGATCAATGAGTCGGCGCGATTGACCTTCGGCTGCGGCTCCGTTGGCGCCGCTCGCACGGCTTGCGCGTGAAAACGCTCCGCTTTTGCGTGCTCGCCCATCAAGCCGTAGGTGAGGCCTTTGATGGTGAATATTCGTGGGTCCTTGGGAGCGATCTTGCTCGCTTTGTCGACGGCGGCGAGTGCTTCTCGCGTCTTGCCGACGCGAGCCAGTAAACGGGCATACAGCGCGTAGTTGTAAATGTCGTCCGGTTCCAACTCGATGGCCCGCTCGATGAACGGCAGACCGGCTTCCGCGGACGGTGCCGCATAGGCCGCGATGAACACGATGAATTCATCTTCGGGCTCGTGCTCGAGATACGCGACCGCGTCTTGAAAGGCCAGTGTCCTATTTTCCTGGCGGTAGTACTCCACGGCGCGGCGTCGCAGCGCCGCGAGTGTCGTGAAATCCGAGGACTTCATGACGTCCACACCTGCGAGCGCTTTCGAGTAGTACTCGATCGCACCTTCAGCATTCTCCTGGGTCAATAGCACGTCGCCGTACAGCACGAGGCCTTCGCGCGACTCCTTCGCGGCTTCTGCGCAGACTCGGACGGTCTCGTCAGTGATTCCGGCGGTCTCGCTCTCGTCGAGCAGTTCCAGACATCGTTGGGCGGTGGGCGGCAACTCCCCTGAAGCGGCTTGCCAGGTGAGCGTGAGCGCGAACGTGGCCGCACTCGCGAGTTGTCTGAATCGCATGTCGTCGTTGTGTACCGCCATTCCCGGTCATTCCGGGTAGGTGGAACATGCCGTGAGCCGCTTTCCATGTCGTGCGACGCCGTCACAACACGACCTCGCGAACAGCATCCGTGTGCTCGTTCTACTGCATTTCAGGTACTCTGCGATCATCCATCGACCTATTCCCGAGGGTCCGCCCAGTGACGATCGAAAGCCAAGCCGACATCGAGGGGCTGCAACGGGTCGGCAGCATCGTTGCGCTCGTGCTCGATGAGATGCTGAAGTCCGCGAAGCCCGGCATGACGACCCGAGAGCTGGACGCGATCGGTGAGCGTCTGCTCGCAACGCATGGCGCGCGTTCCGCGCCGCGCATCACCTACGACTTCCCAGGTGCGACCTGCATTAGCGTCAACGAAGAGGCTGCGCATGGCATTCCCGGCGATCGCGTGCTCGCGCCGGGCGACGTATTGAACGTGGATGTATCTGCCGAGCTGGACGGTTACTTCGCGGATACCGGAGGAACGACTGTGCTACCGCCCGCCTCAGCGCAGAAGAAGCTCCTGTGTCATGCGGCGAGGACTGCGCTCGAGAGCGCCATGCAGGTCGCGCGCGCGGGCCGTCCAATGAACGGAATCGGCGCGGCGATTCAGAAGACCGCGAAACGTTTCGGCTTCAAGGTCATCGAGAATCTCGGCAGTCACGGCGTGGGCCGCGCGCTTCACGAAGAGCCGGAGCACATCGCCGGCTATTTCGATCCGTCCGACACGCGTGTGCTGAAAGAAGGGATGGTGATCACGATCGAACCGTTCATGTCGACGAAGAGCCGCCGCGTCACGGAAGCGGGCGACGGTTGGACGCTCGTGGGCGCGAGGGGCAACCTGTCGGCCCAGTTCGAGCACACGATGATCATCACGCGCGGCGAACCGATCGTCGTGACGACCCACTGAGCGGGATTTCGCGCATCGCGTCCGCGAAGCGACGTACACTGATCGAGGGGCGGTCGCTTGGGGCCGGGGATGAAGGCGACGCCACGATGGCGTCTAGAGCTCGAACTCAGGCATCGACGGTTGCGGGTTCGATGTCCGCCCAGGATGGTGCCTTCGCCGTACAGGTCATGGTTTGCTTTTGTCCCGGATGCCAAAACTTGATCCGCCACGCGTGCAAGCACAAGGGCGGATCGTTCACGCTCAACGTCTGGCTATCGCCGAGCGTGTTGTCCGATAAGTAGGTTTGATCGCCGCAAATCGGAAGGCCGAGGTGCCAGAGGTGTACGCGGATTTGATTCGTGCGCCCGGTGAGCGGTCGCACCTCGAGCAGCGCCGTGCCGTCCTCGAAGCGATGGAGCACGCGGAATAGCGTGCGGGACGGCAGACCTCCGTCCTCATCGACGACACGCGCGCCCAGGTGGCCGGGTTCCGTGCTGATCGGCGCATCGCAACTGAACTCATCTTGTCGGGGGTGGCCCTGCACGCGTGCGAGATACACCTTTTCCACTTCGCCGCGCGCGAACTGCGGTTGGATCAAGCTTGCGAAGTGGCGTGTGCGCGCGACGACGATCACGCCCGTCGTGTTCGCGTCCAGACGATGACAGGGGCGCGGCTTCTGCGGGCGATAGAGCGCCTCGAGCGCGTAGTGCAGCGTGTTTCGGTAGAACCGCCCAGCAGCGTGCATCGGCAGCGGCGCGGGCTTGTTCACGACGATCAACGCTTCGTCCTCGTGCACGATCTCGATCCGCATGTTGACGTCGGGTTCGATCACGCTCGGGAACTTGTGTAGGTAGCGTTCGCCGCGACGCACGATCTTGTTCGCGGCAACGGGCCGATGCTCGCCGTCTACGACCATGCCGCGCGCGCATTTGTCTTCCCAGACGTCCGCGGGAATGTGCCGCACGACACGGCAGAGCGCCTCGATGAGCGGGCGGCCGTCGCACTCGTCCGGTACGTTGATCGGTTTGAATTGATCGTGCGGCTGACTGCCGGGGAGCGGTGAGATGATCCGCTTCAGCGCCTCATGTCGACGCGCGATCGACGCCGCCATCTGCTCGGCGGGCGTTCGAAAGCAATAGGGGCAACTGCGTTCCGGAATGTAGTGCTCGTGCGCACGGTCGGCCGCGTTCAATGGCGTCAGACAATTGAAGCAGTAGGTGGATTGCGTCTCTTGCAAGCTTCGATCGAGCCCCGTGCGATGGTCGAAGACGAAGCACTCGCCGTCGTAGTGAGCGCCGCCGCACTCCTCGAAATACTTGAGGATGCCGCCTTCGAGCTGAAAGACGTGCTTGAAGCCTTCGCGCTCCATGTACGGACCCGCCTTCTCGCAGCGAATCCCGCCGGTACAGAACATGACGATCGGCTGCTCCTTGAGCTCTTCCGGCAGCTTCTTCACGGCGTTGGGAAAGTCGCGAAAGTGCCGGACACCGATCGGCAGGGCATCGCGGAAGGTGCCGAGCTTGATCTCGTAATCGTTGCGTGTATCGAGCAGGGTCACCGGTCGGCCTTCGTCGAGCCAGCGCTTGAGCTCGGCAGGCGGCAGCTTCGGCGATGTGCGCCGCGCGGGATCGATCCCTTCGACACCGAAGGCGATGATCTCTTTCTTGATCCGCACGAGCATACGCCTGAACGGCTGATGCTGGGTTCTACTGAACTTTGCTTCGAGATCTTCGAGTCCGGGCCACCCGCGCAGCTCGGCCAGCAGCCGTTCGATGGCCTCCTCGCTGCCCGCGACGAACAGGTTGATGCCTTCCGGGCTCAATAGGATCGTGCCCTTGAGGCCCCACTCGCGACAGCGTGCGAGCAAGCTCGCGCGCTGGCGTTTCAGGTCGGAGAGCGGGAGAAACTTGTAGGCGGCGATGTTGACGACAGAGCTCATGCGGATATTTTGCCCTGAACGACGCCCGCGTGCTCGTGGGCTTCGGCTCAAAACTCGCTGAGTATCAACACATCCTGGGACGGATCAAAAGCATGGCGGACTATGCCTGGTTGAACGGCTGCGGCTCGCTCGAGGAAGCGCGCCTCCTGATCGATTTCAAGCTCCCGAACATCGTCAGGAGCCGGAGATGGAGGCTAGATATAGTTTCCCGTCGGCTGGGCAATGTTCCCGACTAGCCCAGCACTTCCTACATCCATGTAGGTCGGCTGGGCAATGTTCCCGACTAGCCCAGCACTTCCTACATCCATGTAGGTCGGAATTTATTCCGACAGTTTTTTGATCGGGTTA
>JAAYXG010000537.1 GCA_012516015.1 Lysobacteraceae bacterium
CCGTGTTGCAGGAGCATCTCACGGGCCGACCTACAGCGCTCTCGCGAGGGCTGCCGCCGCTGCGCCCACGATCACAACGATCAGAAACGGCGCTCGCAGCCAAAGCGCGAGCCCCGCTGCAAGTAATGACGCGCTACGCGCGTCGAACACCAATGTCTGTCCGGTACCGAATGCGTTGACGGCGGTGAGCGACGCAAGTAGCCCAATGGTGAGCGTGCCGGCGATGCGAGTCATGTGATCGTTCTCGAGCCAGCGCGAAGGCACGAGATAGCCCGCCAGTTTGGTCGCATAAGCAACGACGCTCGCCAACAGGATCCATCCCCACAGCGTCATCGGATTTCGTTCTCCGGCGACGACGATGGCGTCGTATGCTCGGTGGCAGTTTCGTAGCGCGCCGGATCCACATCCGGTTCGAGCCCTTCATCGGCGGGACCACGGCTGAACCAACCCCAAAGCGCCGCGACGAACGCTGCAATGAGGATGGGAACGCCGGGCGGCACGAACGGCACGGCGAACACCGTCACGACACCGCACGCGATCGCGAGCGCAATCGGCTCGCGAGCGCGCAAGCGCGGCCAGAGCAGCCCGAGGAATGCCGCAACTGCCGCGCCGTCCAAGCCCCATCGCCGCGGGTCGCCCATCGCATCGCCGAGCAGCGCACCGATGAGCGTAAAGAGATTCCACAAGACGAAGATGCCGACACCGGCCGTCCAGAACCCGCGGCGCTGCTCGTCGCGATCGACTTGAGCGGCGCCCGTGGCCGTCGATTCGTCGATCGTGACCTGAGCTGCCGCCAACGTGCGCCAGCCCTGCGGTTTCAGCATGCGCTTCATCTGCATGCCGTAAACGGCATTGCGCACGCCAAGTAAGGAGGCCGCTCCAAAAGCGGCAGAGCCCGTCCCGCCACCTGCAATGACGCCGATGAATGCGAACTGCGAGCCGCCCGTGAACATCAATGCGCTGAGCGCCACCGCTTGCCAGACATCGAGCCCCGCTGCGACGGCGAGCGCACCGAACGACACGCCGTACAACCCCGTGGCAACGGCGATGGAGAGCCCGATCCTGACGGCAGGCGATGACAACAAGTAGCTAACCTCAGCAAGCTGCGGATACAGGCATTGTGAGGCACACCGGACGGTTCATGCATCTTCTCGTGGGCAGGCGTGTTCGCACACTCACTGTCCGGGGAAGATGTGATACCCACCTTCGTCGCTCCGGCACAGGCCGGAGTCCACGCCTCTGCGCGCAGTGGCGCGCCGCTTTTTGCCTGGATCCCGGCCTACGCCGGGACGACAACGTACTTAAGTCTCGCCACATTCAAAGCGCCCGGCTTCTTCGCGAGTCTTCGCGTCAATCTTGCGTCCGTGATTTTTCCCCGCACAGTAGTGGGCTTCCGGCGGGACGACCAAGGTGCTGAGCGTCGGCAGAACCAACGCAACGCGATCCTAATCTTCGTCGCTCCGGCGCAGCCCGGAGTCCAGGCATTCGCGCGCCGTAGCGCGCCCTTTCTTCGCCTGGATCCCGGCCTACGCCGGGACGACAATAGTTTGAGTCTCGCCGGGTTCAATGCGCGCTTGTTCGCAATTCTTCGCGCCAATCGTTGTGCCGCGATTGTCCCCGGACAGTCGTGGGTGTTCCCAAGACTCGCGAACAAGACCCAACTAACGACGCGCCCCGAGACGCGCGAGCATTGACGAAAGCTCTTCGGGGCTGATGTAGAAGTGCTCGCACACCCGTCCCCACAGCATCGGCGTGGGCACATCGTGATCGCCGCGCTCCCGCTGCGTTTCATGAAGGACTTTCAGCACGATGCGCTCCTTACGTGTCAGCCCATCGCGGACGTCCGGGATGTCGTCATTGCTCATGATAGACGGAGTCGGGGCGGTGATGCATGAGACACGATCATACCCTCGCGCCGATGTCGGTCGCATTCAGGCATCGTGAACGTAGACACACTACTCCGCAAGTCATGAAGAAAGCGCCGCAGCGCAAACTCGCGCGATCGCGAGTCTCATCAAGTGCGCGTTTTATCTCGCAACGCATTCGCAAACAGAACTTGCGCGAAACAAACGCCTCCAACGGATTGTTGTCGCGACTCCCGCGAAGGATCGCGGGTTTGCCGGCGTGCTCCTGGAGTTGGCCGATTTACTGATGAAGGCGCTCCGAACGCTTGTCTATAACGAACCACGAGGCGATCGGGTGATCGCTGCAGCTCTCGAGGAGGAGAACGATGCGCACGCTCGTGGAACGAATTGCACGCTTGGCACTTGCCTGCACGATCATGCTCCTCGCTGCGACCGCGAACGGTGCGGAACCCAACGCCAACGAAAGCACGCTCGCCGTTTGGAAACCGCAACGTCTGGTGTTCACGTATCGCAGTGAGGGAAGGCACTACTCGTGCAGCCTACTGGAGCACAAGATCGAGATGATCTTGCAGCGACTCGGTGCCGACGAGCGCATCGAGCTCACGCGCTTCTCCTGTCATGATCTTGCCGGGCAGGCTCGCTTCGAAGTGGCCATGCGATCGCCCATCGAAGCGACAGAAGAGAACGTCCGCGCGCTAACCGATTACGATACGAAGGACCGTTTGATCGCCCGAGTACACGGAGCCGAGCTCCCGTCCGCCGGAGAGATCGAAACTTTCCCAGCCGTCTGGGCATCCGTCTCTTTCCGCACGTTCGATTTGGACGCGGGCGACTGCGCGCTCGTACAACAGTTACGTCGCCAGATTTTCCCGAAGATGGCCGTGCGAGTGACGAAAGATATCCGCGGCGTCGATTGTTCGCAGGAATTGAGCGGCGGCGCCGGCCCGCGATTAACCGTGTTGGCGCTCGTCCCGCACAAGTGACGGGTGGCGCGCCATTGAGCGACGCTTCACGAGTTGTCGCTAGACGATTGACGGGTTCTTCTTCCCGTCAACTGTCAACCGTCAGCTGTCAACCCACTAGGTTTACCGCAAATCGAGATCCGCAACGGCCGTCGCTGCCAGCAGGAACGCACCGACCCCATAGAACTGCGTATCCTCGAAGCGCACGTCGTCGGGCCGATCGGAGATCGGTTGGACGTAGCCGAGCTTACCGTCCTCGTGCACGGCTCGCGTCAGCGCCGCCCACCCTTTACGGACGGTGTCCTCGTATTCCGAGCGCGCGAGCAAACCCGACTTGATCCCCCACGCAAATGCATAGGTAAAGAAGCCGGTGCCGCTCGACTCGGGCACCGATTTGCCCGGATCGGACAGCAGCGAGGGCGACCAGTAGCCGTCTTGCTTCTGGATGGACTTGAGCTTAGCTGCCATTTGCCTGAACACACGCTCCATTCGCGCGCGCCCGGCATCCTGCGGCGGCAAATGCGGGATCATCCGCGCCAACCCCGCGAAAACCCAGCCGTTGCCCCGACTCCAAAACATCTTTTCGCCGTCCGGTCCGCGGCGCTCGAAGAAGCGCGAGTCGCGGTAATACAAGTGTTCTTCAGAGTCGTAGAGGAAATCGGTCGTCGCCGCGAACTCCTTCTTCGCGTACTCGGCGTAGCGCCAATCGCCGGTGGCCTGTGAAAGCTCGATCCACACGGGCGGCGCCATGAAAACGGCGTCGCACCAGCACCATCTCTGCGCGCATAGGACGCCGCGGGGATCGGAGTACTCCGCGTGCTCCAGCGAAACCTGCGGCGGAAACGCGAGGATCGTATCGAATCGCTCCCTGAGCGGCGCAAGGGCCTCTGGACCGGCGCCATTGCGCGCCGCCCAGAGATAGGATGCTGCGATCACGTGATCGTCCGCGTGATAGGTCCGCTTGCCGAGTTGCCATCGGTTGGCAAGCCCGCGTGCCAGGACCGCTTGACGATAAGACGGCTTCTTCGAGCGATCTGCGAGCTCCGTCAGGCCGACGAACATCGCTCCTTGTACCCAACCAGTCGGATCGGGTGTATCTGGCGAGGCATTCGGCGGCACGTAGCCGCCGGCCATCGTCGCGAGCTGGTAGTCGGCCACTTTCTCCGCGAGGGCCAATGCCTCCGCTGCGCGCGCGCTGGATCCGTCCGCCGCTTCGGCCGCGGCGCTTGGCGTTCGCGCGAAAGTCGCCGAAAGAACGACGATGACGAGGCAAACCGAACGGTTGACTGAAAAAAGCACGCGCCCCCCACACCTTCTGACGTGTGTAGTTTCCCTCATTGTAGTCGCGCGGCGGCCGCGCGTGTACGACCGCGCCGTCGCATCCTCCGAGCGCTCTTCTCAACACGGCCCGCGCACTTGGTTTAAACTTGCGGGCAAGTCATGCAAAGAGGTTTCACTGATGGCTTACGAGAACCGGCTCTATCAAATCCTGTACCCGAACCAAGGGCTGGTCGCCTCGCAGCTCACGCCCGAGGCGTTCGCGCGGCACTACCAAATCGGCTCGCTGCGCCACTTCACGGGCAAGCTCGTGTTCGCCGAGATCGACACGAACTTCCGTCACCCGTATTTCGATATCGACGCGGGGTTCGCCGCGCTCGTCCCGCATCCCGATGGGTCGCCGAAACGGACGAAATTCATCTCCTCGTATCGCGTGATGGAGCACATGGATTTCGACAGCATCAAGACGCTGTATCTATCGTCGCCCGAAGCGAACGTGCTCGCGCTGGAGGCACAGGAATACGACAAGGTGCACCAGGCCGGCTTTCTGCGCACGTTCGCCGAGATCGCGCCGCTGTCGATGCTCGTGATGAGCCCGATGGACATGCGCGAATTCGGCACGTACATCACTCAGCCCGGCAATCCGAAAGGCTGCCCGAAACTCTTCTACACGCAGATCGAGCTGGACGTGGACCAGTTCCTCGAAGAGTTCGAGCGCAATCCGTTCATGCCTGCGCCGTTCCCGTTCTTGCATCCGTCGAAGCTGCGCGATGCGATTCAACAGATGAAGGTCGACAAAAACAAGAAGACGAAGGGATTGGCGCTCTACTGCCCGCTCAACCAGATCTCATATAAGTCGATTCGGCACGGATTCATGTTCGCTTCGCACGACAAGTCGAAGTTCTTCCCCATGCCGAGTCTGCAGGAGATCGAAACGTCGCACTTCGAGTTCTGGAAGGATTTGTAGTCCCCACCCTAACCCTCCCCCGCTGTCGCGGGGGAGGGAACGTTCTTACGCGCTGACGCTCACCACCCGCCTTAGGCGAACGATCCGCTCGATTCCTCTTCGCTCACTCTGCCCGTGACGGGCGGTTCGGCTTTCTCGCCTTCCAGCACGGCTTTGTAGACGAGTCCTGCGATCGCTGCACCGACGAGCGGCGCCAGCCAGAAGAGCCAAAGTTGGGCGAGCGCCCAATCGCCGACGAACAGCGCGGGCGCCGTGCTCCGCGCCGGGTTGACGGACGTGTTCGTCACCGGAATCGTGATGAGATGAATGAGCGTGAGCGCGAGGCCGATCGCGATGCCTGCGAAGCCGACAGGCGCGCGCTTGTGCGTGGCGCCGAGAATCACGATCAGGAACATGAAGGTCATCACGAGCTCGCTGACGAGCGCTGCGCTCATCGAATAGCCGCCCGGCGAATGTTCTCCATAACCGTTCGCCGCAAAACCCGCCGCTAGATCGAACCCCGCTCGGCCGCTTGCGATTACATACAAAACGGCTGCCGCAACGATCCCGCCGGCGAGCTGCGCGGCGATGTACGGCGCAAGATACGCGGTCGGAAAGCGGCCTCCGGCCCACAATCCCACCGACACGGCGGGATTGAAGTGCCCTCCCGAGATGGGGCCGAGCGCGTAGACGCCGGTCAGCACCGTGAGTCCGAATGCCAACGAGACCCCGGCGAAGCCGATGCCCAGCTCCGGGAAGGCGGCGGCAAGCACGGCGCTGCCGCATCCGCCGAGGACCAGCCAAAACGTGCCTATGAACTCCGCCGTGAGCTTCGCAAGCATGACGACCTCCGCAGTGACTGGATGGGAGCCATCGGCCTCGAGCAGCGGCGATTCTGAAGAGATTTCCTCGAATAGCTATCGTGAGTTGCCGTATCAACGGCCCGTGGGCAGGTATGAGGCGAGACGGATCTCGCGCGGCTCGCGCTGATCGCAGCGCAAGACTCGATCCTTCAAGGCTGGATGAGTCCGCGGTAGATTTCCGGGACCGGGCCTAGCTCCATCAATCGCAGAAACGACGTCACCTTGGTCGGCGGCCATTCTCGGGGCCCCGCCTTCACCGCATCCGCGGGCGAATCCGTGAACGGCATGTAAAGCTGGCGCTCGCGAGATAGATAAGGCGCGCAGGACCACCCCTCGTCGCTCGCGTAGTAGCGCTTCGTTTCCGTCGGCGTTTGCCACTCGGAGATGAAGCGCTTTCCCGCATTCCAAGGTTTGCGATGCCTGTAGATCGTGGCCTGACGCTCGATGCGCATCGTCAAGACGACGCCCGGAGCGCGTTCCACATTCTCGAGCGCTTTCGACTTCCAGTTCGGGTCGGGCGAATGCCACGTCACTCGCGCGACCGCGGACTCCCACTCGGCGAGCGCTTCCTTCGCGAACGCTCGCGGCGGCGAACACTCCTCGACGGTCGCATCGATGATGTCCGCGACTCTCGCGGGCTCGGGCAGCACATAAAGCAGCGTACCGAGCGCAAGCACCGTGCAGGCGCCGCCAAGCACCTTCATCTGGACGGCACGCGGCACGCGCGCGAAATTGAGCAGCACGCCCAGCACGAGGCCCGCCACCGCTCCGGCCGGCCCGCTGAACAACAACCCGACGATCGGACCCAGATTCGAATCCGGATTGAAGATCATCGGACCGAAGAATCCGGCCACGAAGCCCGCGCCTCCCAGCGCGACCACCCATAGACCGATCGGAACCCGAGAGTCAGATGAGCTCATCGAAGCGCGCCCACTCAGAAGATGAATAGCAACGCCAGGCTGAGCAGCACGTAGGCGACAATCGCGCTCCAGTACCCGAAACGATCGTCATCGCGCCGATAGTGACGACCCCAAGGGCCGGACTTCGCGTATACGACACCGCGCTGCAGTGCCAGCGCCACGTAGCACGCCAGCAGTATGCCCAGCAGTTTGAAGAGGCCGTCCATCTACGAACGATGAAGGCCGAGCGCGTTCATCGGCTATGACGCGTCTCACGTTTTCGCGCCGCGCAGCTTTGTCTACGCCAGTTTTGTCTACTCAGACTGTCGGACGAACGTCGATTCGCTGCCGAGCTTCAGCGCCTCGGGCCCATCGCCCTCCACACCTCGCTCGGAACTTCGTAATGAGCGGTGATGAAGCCCTGATCGCGAAAACCCAGCAACTCGCGCTGCACGACCAGCCCCCAGAGCGCTTCGCCCGCCGCCGCGACGAGCTCCGCGCGCACCGCTGCATCGATGTTTCCGGGCGCCTGCGCCTGGTAAGTCTCGAGTGCCTCCAGCGAACGGGCGAGCTTGCGCCCCGCGGCGCCGAGCGAAGCCGCCGCCTCCTCCATGAACTCCATGTCGAGCGGTTCGGTGAATCTGATCGTCATGTCAACTTCAGTGAGAGCCCGGCGCCATTACTCGTAGTACGGATGCCGCCCGCCAGGGTTCCATGCGCGCATACGTGCCTCGTACACTCATATGTGAGCGCGAGCGCTTCGTTCGTCGCGTCATCGAATCCACTCTCGGCACGCTGCGAGTTTGCCCTAGCCGATCGCGCTCGACGGTTCGACGACGCTCACCGGCCGCGGCTGCAAGACAGAGTGGCATTTCTTTGAAGAACTCTGCGGCGAAGAGCCTTAAGCTTGGCGCCGATCATACGAATTCGAGGGTTCACGTTGAACATCATTCGATTCTCTTGGCGCGGTCTGATCGTCGCCATCGCGCTCTCGAGCTGCCTCGCGACCCCAGTCGCCGCCGACACGAAGAAGATTCTCTTCCTTGCAGGACCGCGCGATCATGGCGGTCCGGGTCGCCACGAATACGAGCGCGACTTGAGAACGCTCGCTGAATCCTTCGACAACGCCGCCAATCTGCAGGGCGTCACGACGCAAGTCCTGGTCGGCCGACTGCCTCGCGATCTCGATGCCGTGAAGGACGCCGCGGTCATCGTGATCAACAGCAGCTCCGATCGATCGGAGAAGGAAGTCCATCCGCTCTTCCCGCCGGACCCGACGACGAACCACCGCGGCTACGACGAGGAAACGACCGCGTACCTGAAAGCGCTCGACGATCTATTGCGGCAGAAGAAGATCGGCGTCGTCGTCTTTCACTACGCGCTCTGGGCCGAGAACTGGCGGGCGCGCGAATATTATATGAATTGGCTCGGCGGGCTCTGGGTGCAGATCGGATCGAAGAACCCCGTCGACGAGTGGTCGATGACTTTCCAGGACGAGCGGCATCCG
>JAAYXG010000538.1 GCA_012516015.1 Lysobacteraceae bacterium
CGCCCCCTCGAGCCGTCCATCGTCGTTGCGCAAGACGAGATGTGCAGGCGTCCAACCGGTATGTCGGCCGACGCAGCGCTCGCGTTCGAGCGTCGCGAGGAACTCGTGACTGACCGTCGGATTGCCGCCCAGGTCGAGCTCATTCCATTCAGCGGCTGGAATCTCCGCGATCGACGTGACGATGGTGGAGTGCATCACGGGAAGTTAGCGGCTCGTTCAACCAGGGTGCGTCCGAGCTTAGAGCCCTGTGGCGGCGGACGGTTCGTTCCGACTGACCGCTGAGCCCTAACCGCTAGGCGCTTTTTTCACGCGCATCCAACATGTCGAGGTACTTGTCCGCATCGAGCGCCGCCATGCATCCCGTTCCCGCGGACGTGATCGCTTGACGATAGACGTGATCGGCGACATCGCCCGCCGCGAACACGCCGGGGACGCTCGTTTGCGTCGCGTTGCCGTCCAATCCGGACTTGACGATCAAATAGCCGTTCTTCATCTCCAACTGCCCTTCGAAGAGCTGCGTGTTGGGCGCATGGCCCACCGCGATGAAGACGCCGGTCACGTCCAGATCGCGTGTCGGTCCGCCCGCAACCGGTGCGATCCGCAGCCCCGTCACGCCGTTCTCGTCTCCAAGCACTTCATCGACGCGATGGTTCCAGACGATGCTGACCTTGCCCTCGCGTTCGCGCTCGAAGAGATGATCCTGCATGATCTTCTCGGCCCGCAGGGTGTCGCGACGATGAACGAGCGTGACGTGCGAGGCGATGTTCGAGAGATAAAGCGCTTCTTCGACAGCCGTGTTGCCGCCGCCGACGACGGCCACGGGCTGATTCTTGAAGAAGAAGCCGTCGCAGGTCGCGCAGGCAGAAACGCCGCGACCGCGGTAGTGCTGCTCCGAAGGCAGTCCGAGGTACTTCGCCGTCGCTCCCGTGGCGATGATCAGCGCGTCGCAGGTGTAGACCCCGCGATCGCCCTCGAGCCGAAACGGCCGCTGCGAGAGATCGACCGCGTTGATGTGGTCGTTCACGATCTCCGTGTTGAAGCGCTCCGCGTGCTTCTTCATGCGCTCCATCAACGCGGGGCCCGTGAGCCCGTGCGGATCACCCGGCCAGTTGTCGACGTCCGTCGTCGTCATCAGTTGACCGCCTTCCTCGAGGCCCGTAATGAGCAGCGGCTTACGATTCGCGCGAGCGGCATACACTGCCGCGGCGTAACCCGCCGGGCCGGAGCCGAGAATAACGAGCCGCGAGTGGCGGGGAGTGGTCATGTATCATTCACCTCGATGTTGCAGACAAGCTCGATGCGCACGGCCCGATGCACGCGGCGCGCGTATCGTAAGTAAAGGCCACTATGAGAGCCAAATAGATCGCTTCAATGCCCGTGATTGGCCGTTGCCGGAATCAGTGAATTTCCTCAGGGCGCGCCGTGCAGGGTGAAACGGGCGCAGGGTCGGGTAGGGAAGGCCGTCTGCTGCTGGCGTCACACGGGACTCTCGCGCATCATGTGGCTTCAGTAATATCATCGAATCAATCGATTACACGACTTTCCTAAGGTGAAACAGCTTTGGTGAGTAGGGCTGAGGTGCAGAGTGGGACGCGGCTGGGCGCGGCCGTCGTGCGGTCGTTGCGCGAAGGAGCACTCTGGGTTTTCGGCGCGCTCGCACTGATCGTGTTCGCGGCGCTCGCGACCTACGACCGCAACGATCCTTCGTTCGCCACGACCGGCGAGCCCGGACCGCTGTCGAATGTCATCGGCCCGCTCGGCGCGCACCTGTCCGGCTTGCTGGTGCTGTTGTTCGGTGCACCGGCCTTCCTCTTCCCCGTGATGATCGGTCTTGCGGGGTGGCTGCTCTATCAGGACGGGAGCAAGAGCGATGCACCCTCGCGAGCGACGATGGCGTTTCGCGGTCTCGGCTTCCTGCTCACGCTCGCGACGAGCTGCGGGCTCGCAAGCCTGCATTTTACGATCGACAGTTATCCGAGCTCCGCGGGCGGCGTGCTGGGCTCTTTGGTCGGCGAAGGACTCGAAGCGGGCCTCAGCTTCCTCGGTGCGACCTTGTTGCTGCTTGCCCTATGGCTTGCGGGCGTATCGCTCTTCGCCGGACTCTCATGGATCGAGGTGATGGATCGCATCGGGCGCTTCACGTTGAACGGGCTCGACTGGATCAAGCGTAAAGTGTCGAGCGAGCGCGAGCTCAAGGCGGGCAGGGAGCTCAAGGAGTCGCGCAAGGAAGTGATCCGCGAGGAGCGGCGGCGCGTACGGAACCGTCCGCCGCCGAAGATCGAGCCGGTCGTGCAGAAGGTCGAAAGGAGCGAGCGCGTCGAGAAGGAGCGGCAGGTACCGCTGTTCGAGCGGCCCGCGGCGAAGGAGCTGCCGCCATTGTCGCTGCTCGACGATCCGCCGAAGCAGCAGGCCGGTTATTCCGCCGAGGCGCTCGAGGCGATGTCGCGTCTCGTCGAGTTGAAGCTTCGCGACTTCGGTGTCGAAGCGGAAGTGGTCGAGGTGCATCCGGGGCCGATCATCACGCGCTTCGAGCTGCGTCCCGCACCGGGCGTGAAGGTCAGCCAGATCAGCAATCTCGCGAAGGACCTTGCAAGAGCGTTGTCCGCCGTGAGCGTGCGCATCGTGGAAGTGATCCCCGGCAAATCGACGGTCGGCTTGGAGATCCCCAACGAGAAGCGCGA
>JAAYXG010000539.1 GCA_012516015.1 Lysobacteraceae bacterium
ACCCTCACGCGCGTAGGCGCTGATTTGCGCGCGCGTTACGGTTTGCTCACGCGCGTCGCGCTGACGTTGCGACTGCGGCGCATTCAGGCCGCGCACGTCAAGGATACGGTGCTGCATCGCCTGTTTCGACGCGTGTCCGTGCGTGTCGACCTCGCCGGGACGGCCGATGCGCTTCAAGGAGGGGCCGAGGCGCATGGCAAAGTCAGGTGGCTTGCGCCGCTTGCCGAGCCCGGCCGTGCGCGCGAGCTGATCGCGAAGGCGCTGCCGACGGTCGACTTCAGCGCGGCGGCGAATTGGCAGCCGCTCGCGGCGCGCGCGCAAAGACGCGTGTTTCGCAGAAGCCTCGCGGTGTGGATGCTCGCGTCCACCGTGCTGGCGCTCGCATTCCAAACGTACTTACCGTTCGCGCTGCTGTTCGTCGGCATACCGTTGTCTCTCTGGTATGCCGCGAAGTATGTGCGCTACACGCGCTGGGCGTTGCAGCCGGATGCGTTGTTCTTCAGGCACGGATGGCTTACTCGCAAGCTCGTGATCGTGCCGCGAGATCGGGTGCAGGTCGTCTGTCTCAAACAATCGCCCTTCGACCGTCGCCATCGGACGGCATCCGTCTGTATCGACACCGCAGGAGCGGCTTCGCGCTCGGATCGGATTCGCGTGCCCTACTTGGATCTCGACGTTGCGAGCTCGCTCGCGGCGGCACTGTACGAGTCGAGCGCGCGTCATGCGGAGCACGAGTGCGAGGATTCGCCGCCGCTCGCGATCGAAGCGTCTCAGGCATGAAACGGCCGCAGCGCTATCTCTTCATCATCATGACGGTGCTCGTGGCCGTCTATTTGCTGCTGACGCGCCTGCCGCCGGCTGCCGCGCTCGCGCTACTCGCAGTGCTCGTTCTTTACGTGCTCGTGCTCATCTTTTGGGGGCGCGATCTCTTCTTCGCACGGCGCCACGCGAAGCGCCGCGAATGGGCGAAGGCGCAGGAGCGGTACGAACGATTCGAGAAGAGGCTGCTTCGCCTGCGCTGGCATCGCTTGGCAGTCGTGCTCTATCCGAGCATCTACAGCATGGATGGCGTTGCGATCGCTCGAAACAACGTCGCGCAGATGCTCATCAACGCAGGCGATCTCGATCGAGCGGTGCAATGGCTTCGCTCCGCGCTGCAGCGCGATCCGCTCTATCCCGTGCCGTATGTGAACCTGTCGTTGATCGCGGCAAAGCGCCGTGACGAATCCGGCGCCCGCCGCGAGATGACGCGGGCCGTGCAGCTAGGATTCAATCCCGCGGCCGCTCAACGCCTTCTTCATCGTGCATTGATGGACGCCGAATCGAGCGGAGGCTAACCGGCGAGATGAACGAGCGAGCGTTGCGGACGGCGAGTCGTGTGCGCGGCATCTTGATTGCATACGGCGTCGCGGCGCTCGGTTGGATGTTCTCGCGCGCGTCGCCCGATGGGCCGTCGGGTGCCGTGACCTTGTTCGGAATCGGGTTGGGGGTGCAGCTCGCGTTCTTGATCGCGCGTAGGCTCGTGAAGCGCTATGAGCGCGAGCACGGAATGGCGAACGCCTTCTATCCGCAAGCGACGTATGTCTTGGGGTTGCTTGCAGATGGAGTGACGGTGCTGCTCTTCGCGATCGGAACGTTCCGGGCGATTCTGGTGCTGCCGGCGGAACTTTGACACCGCCGATCGAGCGGGCTACCCGAGCTCTTCCGCGGCTTCGAGATCGCGCAGGTCCCGCTTACGCGTCTCGTGCCCGTAGATCATGATGAGCAGCATCGACAAGATCGCAGGCACGCCGACGGCCATGATGGCGGTCGACAACTTCGGTACCGCGCCCATGACACTCAAGCCTTGTGCTAGCAGGCCGCCGAGCTTGCTGCAGCCCGCGATCCAGCCGGTCGCACGGCCGCGAATCCGCAGCGGAAAGTTCTCCGCCGTGTAGGGAAGCAGGATCGCGATCACACCGGATGAGCCGATGATAATGAGTGTCAACGGGACGAGCGGCTCCGATAGACCTTGCGGACCTGCTTCTTGTGCAGCGAGCGCAAAAAGGCCGGCCGTCGTCAGCACGATCATGGTGACGAGCGACCACTTCGTGCTCCAGCGGCTATACAGCAAGGTACAAACGACGATCGTCGGCGCGGCGAGCACCGTCGATTGAGCGATGAGCGCGCTCGACGCGCCCACGCTCCTGCCGGCGGAGACGAGCGCGGAAGGAAGCCACAGAAGCAGCCCGAACGTGACGAGTCCCCAGGTCAGCGCGGCGAGCGTGAGCGCCGCGGTCAACCCGAAGAGATGATGGCCTCTCAGGGCCTTGACCACGGTGCGAGCGGCGGGCTCGACCGTCGCCGCCGCGACCTTGTGAATGCCGACGCCGAACCGAGCGAGCGTCATGCGTGCCTCGTCGAGCCGTCCGACCCGCTGCAGGAACCGTACGGATTCCGGCAGGAAGGGGCTCAGCGCGATCAATGCGAGGCCGGTCGGCAGGTTGAGAAACCACATGATTCGCCAGCCGAACGTCGGTTGCAGCAAGGCTGAGCACCAGCTCGCGGCGAAGTATCCGCCCACCGCACCGATGCCGCCGACGAGCACGAGACTCCAGCCGCGATGTTTCGTCGGCA
>JAAYXG010000062.1 GCA_012516015.1 Lysobacteraceae bacterium
GCCCTCGAGACGGAGGCCGACGCTGCCGAGGAGATGGCAGAAGACGAGGGCACACCGGACTCCGAGACGCCTCGAACGTACAGAATTCGCAACGCGGAAATCGTGCGCATCGGCGCGGACGCGCATTTGGCCCCCGACGAATCCGCCAACACGGTCGTCGCAATCTTCGGGTCGGCGATCAGCGAAGGAGAAGCGCGGGAAGACATCGTCACCGTCTTCGGCAACGCGCGCGTCACGGGCCCCGTGGGCGCTTCGGTCACGAGCGTATTCGGCGATGCCTATGTCGATAGCCGAGTCGACGGCGACGTCATCGCCGTGTTCGGCGATCTCGAGCTCGGCCCGAATGCCAACGTGGGCGGTGAAGTCGTCGTATTCGCGGGCACGCTCGAGCGCCATCCCGACGCTGTCGTGCACCGCGGCGTTCAGGATATTGGATTGGCCGGCGAGTTCGGTCAGCTCAGGTGGATCACGCCTTGGATTCAACACTGTCTATTGTTGGGCCGTCCGCTTGCCCTCCATCCCGATTTGCAGTGGGCGTGGTGGCTCGCCTTCGGCTTTCTCGGGCTCTACACGCTCATTTCGCTGCTCTTCAGCGACGCAGTCGGACGCTGCGTCACGACACTCGAGGAACGGCCTGGCGAAACGACGATTGCGTCGATCGCTACGGTCTTCCTCTCGCCGCTTTTCATGTTCCTCTTGGCCATTACGGTCATCGGTGCCTTGTTCGTGCCGCTCTTCCTGCTCGCACTGATCGTGGCGGGACTTTTCGGCAAAGCAGTCGTGCTCGCCGCACTCGGCCGTCGCGTCACTCGATTCGCCGATTCGGGACCGCTCGCGCATGTCGCCGTCGCAACCGCGATCGGCGGCTTGATCGTCACCGCGCTCTACCTCGTACCGGTGTTCGGATTCCTCCTGTTCATGCTCATTGCCATTCTCGGGCTCGGTGTCGTCGCCTACACCCTCGTGCTCGCAATGCGAGCACGTGCGCCTATTGTCGAGGCGGCACCCGTCGCTGGGGTCACCGCTCCCGGCATCACGACGACGAGCGAACCGTCCGCTCAGCCGTCCGGTGCCAGCGATGCTTCGAGCGCTGCTTCGGCGACCGCGACGGCAAGCGAGCCCCCGGTTCCGCCGGTGCCCCTCAACGCGCTGCCTCGCGCCAGCTTCTGGGTTCGGATGGGTGCCCTTGCGATCGATGCAGTGCTCATTGCGGTGATCGCACGCTCGATCCCGGGCTCGGGAGACCTTTGGCTGTTCTTGCTTGCAACCTATGGCGCCGTCATGTGGAAGCTCAAGGGCACGACCGTGGGCGGCATCATCTGCAATCTACGGATCGTGCGCGCAGACGGTCGCGAAGTGGATTGGGCAACGTCGATCGTTCGCGCGCTCGGCTGCTTCCTGTCGCTCTTCGCGGTCGGGCTCGGCTTCATCTGGATCGCCGTCGATCGCGAGCGTCAGGGCTGGCACGACAAGATCGCCGGCACGTTGGTCGTGAGGACGCCGAAAGGAACGCCGCTCGTGTGAGCGCCTGCGCGCGCGACGACAGTTGACAGCTTACAGTCAACAGCAAGAAAGGCGTGCAGCGGACGGCGGCCCGCTCGCAACACTGTCGACTGTCGACCGCCTCAATGCGTCGTCATCGGAGCCGATTCGATCGGGATGCTGCGCGCCGCTTCCAGATTCAACGTCGCTTTCGCGAGCTCGCTGATCTCTGCGTCGATCGCCTTATCGCGATCCGCGAGCTGCGCGAAGTGGCCTGCCTGTTCATGGCGACCGAGGGCCTTCGCATAGGATGCGATGATGCCGTAGCCCGCGATCTTGTAATGGATGATCCGCTGAAGTGACGCGGCGATTGCAGCGTCGCGCACGCTCTCCGCACATACCTGCACCATCTTGTCCGCTTCGGCGACGAGTGCCTGCATGGCATCGTCAGTGTGTTCGCGTGCATCGACGCCGATACGGGCAAGCACGTCGTCCAGATCGGATCGCCGCGTTTGCAGCTCCGTTGCGTATTCCTGCAAGCGAAACGCGAGCGGGCCGTTCGCGACGACCGGCACGAGCTTGTTCGCGAGCGCACCGAGC
>JAAYXG010000063.1 GCA_012516015.1 Lysobacteraceae bacterium
AATGACGGCGATCGGTCGGACAATCGCATTGACGATGCCGAGCAGCAATGCGGCGGCAAGCAATGTGACCGGACTGTCGAAATAAAGACCCGAGAAGATCTTCGCGGCGAGCCAGAGTCCGATCGCCACGATCGCGACGCGAAGGAAGAATGCAGTCATCTGTACTCTCCTGCAGGGACCAGCTTGCCATGCGCCGGCGCGCCTCATCATATTGGAAAGGCTCTACCGCGCAAAATCGCGCGACGAGCAGGGCGAGCGGACTATGCCTCGGCCCTGGGATCGATACGTAGCTCGCGATCCTCCTGCATACGCCGATTGGCGAGGGCCATGAGCTCTTTCGGGTAGAGGTGATCGGCGGGAAAGTTAGCGACGCCCACGCTCACGTTCGCCCTGATGAGTCGATTCGCCACCGACACGGTCCCAGCATAGACGTTGTTGCGGATGCGTTGTGCGACGGCGGTGGCCGTTTCAGCCGTCGATTCCACACAGAGGATGATGAATTCATCGCCGCCCAAGCGCGCGGCCACGTCGGAATTGCGGATCGATCGCTGAATCGCGGAGGCAACGGCATTCAAGATCGAGCTTCCGGCCTCCAGGCCGAGCGTCTCGTTGAGCTGCGCGAGGTCATCCACGTCGACCATGATGAGCGAATAGGTCCGACCGAAACGCTCGGCTTTGCGGTGTTCTAGCCGTAAGACCTGCTCGAACGCTCGAAGGTTCATGAGGCCCGTCAACGCGTCGGTCGAGGCAAGCGCCCGTATTCTTCGTACGGCGTTGCGCATCCTCTCGGTCAATGCCGCAACGACGAGTCCGATCGCCGCACCCGGTACCAGAGTAACGAGCAGGAGCATTCCAAACTCCGGACTCTTCACATCGAGGTCAGGAGTCAACACGCCGAGCAAGAATCCCAAGACGGCGATCGACGCGGTTCCCATCAGTACCAGCCACGAGCGCCCGAACACGAGGCCGAGCGCGACGAGCGGAATGACGTTGAGTGCGATGAGCGGACTTCGTGCAGCACCGGTCGCCGCCGCGAGCAGCGCGATCGCGCCGGCCATGACGACGATCTCGATCGCATGCTGATGTCCAGGGCGCGCTTGCAGGGCGGGAAGGAGACGAACGAGCAGAAGAGTGGCTGTCGACACTGCCAACGCTGCCGCGGCAAGCAGCGGACGCTCGACCGAGCTCGGCACGAAGGCGAATTGCAGCACGCCGATCGAAAGGACGACGAGGTGCAAACCGAGCAGACTCTGCGCAGCGGGGTACCGCACGGAGGTCATTGAACGGTTGGCGGACATGGTGGGAGCAATCTTGGACGGGCGCCCGAGCCGAAGCAGCAGGCACAAACCGAGCGCGCACTCATATACGCGCTCGATCGCCGCTTAGTCGAGCCGGCTTTGCAGGGCGTCGCGGCCGCCGAGCACGTCGAGCGCGACGCGCAACTCGTAGTCATCGGCAAGACTGCCGAAGATCGGCGTGCCCGTCCGTTGCGCGACGTCGATCTCTTCTTTCTCGATCGTTCGATCCGGAACGATGCCGGTCTTGTGAATCGATGCGCCGGACGGCGTGAAGTAGCGGGATGTCGTGAGCTTCAGCGCTTGGCCATTGGACAACGGCATGACCGTTTGCACCGAGCCTTTGCCGTACGTCGTCTGTCCGACGAGCGTCGCTCGCCGGTGATCGCGCAATGCGCCCGCGACGATCTCTGAAGCGGACGCCGAACCCGAGTTCACCAATACGACGATCGGCGCGCCCTCCATTAGATCGCCAGGCTCGGCGTACATCGCGAACTTCGCGTCCGCCGCACGACCGACTGCTCGCACGATGAGACCTTCCTCCAAGAACAGGTCGGATACGCCGACCGCCGCCTCCAGGACGCCGCCTGGATTGTTGCGCAAGTCGAGGACGAGGCCTCGCAGCGTTCCGTCCGCCTCCTTCTTGAGCGCTGAAATCGAGCGCTCGACGTCACGCGGCGTTCGCTCGCTGAAATGAGAGATGCGCACGTAGCCGACTCCAGCGTCGAGCAGCGCACGGCGCACGCTTCGAACGTGCACGCTCTCGCGCTCGAGCTCGA
>JAAYXG010000540.1 GCA_012516015.1 Lysobacteraceae bacterium
CAGGCATTCGAAAATCCACGGTACGGGCGTCTATGCGGTCGCGCCGATCAAGAAGGGCACCCGCATCATCGAATACTTGGGTGAGCGCATCACTCACGACGAAGCCGACCGACGTTACGCGCGGAAAAAGGATGACGATGGACACACGTTTCTGTTCATCGCGAGCAGCCGCACCGTGATCGACGCGGGCGTCAACGGGAACGAGGCACGTTTCATCAATCACAGTTGCGCGCCGAACTGCGAGACCGTGATCGAGAATAGCCGGGTCTACATCGACGCGATTCGGAACATCAAACCGGGCGAGGAGCTCGGGTACGACTACCAGCTCACCTGGGAGAGCACGGACGACCCCGAAGAGCTCGCACTGTACGCGTGCCGGTGCGGTGCGAAGAAGTGCCGCGGTACGATGCTGGACACGGAGCCGCTCGACAAAAAGAAGCGAAAGTGACCGCCGTGCTCGTCTCCCTCGTCGTCGCCGCCGCACAGAACAACGTCATCGGTCGTGGAAATGATCTCCCTTGGCATCTGCCCGACGATTTAAAGCGTTTCAAGGCGCTCACGATCGGCAAGCCGATCATCATGGGCCGCAAGACATACGCGTCCATAGGGCGGCCATTGCCTGGGCGCACGAACATCGTCATCTCTCGCCAAACGCAGTTCGCCGCCGAGGGCTGCACGGCTGTGACTTCGCTCGAGGCGGCGCTCGCGGCGGCGGGCGATGCATCGGAGGCCATGGTGATTGGCGGCGCCGAGATCTTCCGGCAAGCCCTGCTGCGCGCGGATCGGCTTTATCTGACGCGGGTGCATGCGGATGTACCCGGGGATACGTTCTTTCCGAGCTTGGTGTCGGACGATTGGATTGAGGTCGAGAGCGAATATCACCCTGCGGACGATCGGCATGCCTTCGCATTCACGTTTCTCGAGCTCCGCAGGGCCTACGTCGTCTGATCGCTTGCGTTCGTGCGCAAGCACTCTTAATGTCGCGCCCCTTGCAACGCAACGTCGCCGCGACGGCACGGGTGAGAAGATGAAACCCCGCTACAATTGCCTGACCTGCCCAGGCTACTGCTGCAGTCATTCGCGCATCGCGATCAGCGATTACGATATCAAGCGTATCGCGAAGCATTTCGGCCTCACCTTCGAGGATGCGAAGCGGCGTTTCACGTATCGCTACAAGACGAAGGAGGTCGACGAGCAGATCTTGCGGCACAAGCGCGACCACATCTACGAGACGATCTGCCGGTTTTTCGACACGGACGAGCGTCGTTGCACGATCTACGAGGCGCGACCGAACGTATGCAGACGCTACCCATACGGCAACGTGTGCGGCTACTATGATTTCCTCAAATTCGAGCGCGAGCACCAGGGAGACGACGAGTTCATTCCGTCTGCTTGAGGACGTGTGAACGCGTAGGCGTGCGCACGCAAGATGCGATGAGCCGCCGGCTCTCGGCGGAGCCGGGGGTTTCTCACTGTGGACTCGTCCGGCTCAGCGCAGTAGGCTTCATGTTCGATCCTGGCTCCGCCTCACACCCGTGGACGCCGATTACGACAGCAAGACCCGCATCACGGGAATCGAAGAACGTACGACCGGCAGCTTCGGTCAGAGCTGCCTGGTCGTGCTGCATGCGCCGGTCCATACGGAGCTCGGCCGCCGCTACGCGCTCGATAAGGACGTGATTACGATCGGGCGCGGCCGCGGCAACGATATCGTGCTGCCGAGCGACTGCGTGTCGCGGCAGCACGCCCGTATCGAACGTCGCGGCGAGGCGGTGTATATCGTCGATCTCGCTTCGACGAACGGCACGTTTATCAACGACGAGCGCAAGCCCATCCGGGAGCGGCGGTTGGCGCGCGGCGACCAGCTTCGAATCGGCGACAGGATCTTCAAGCATCTCACCGGGTCGGATATCGAGCTGCAGTATCACGATATCATCTTTCGGATGGCGGTCACGGACGGATTGACGAACCTCGCGAACCGCAAGCAGCTCGACGCGATACTCGCCGATGAGGTCTCCCGCGCATTGCGTTACGGGCGCGACCTCTCGGTAGTGATGCTGGATATCGATCACTTCAAGCGCATCAACGACACGTACGGA
>JAAYXG010000541.1 GCA_012516015.1 Lysobacteraceae bacterium
AGTAGTCGTTCGTGTCCTGCAGCACGGCTTGATCGCGCTTCAGAATGAACTCGTTCCAACAGGACGCCATGATCGATGCAAGCGTGGGCTTGCAGACGTCGCAACCGAGTCCGCGACCGTGCTTCTCGAGCACCTCGCCGAACGAACGCAGCTTGCCGACGCGTACGAGGTGATAGAGCTGTTGGCGCGAGTAGGGGAAGTGCTCGCAGAGATGGTTGTTCACGGCGACGCCGCGACTTGCGAGCTCCGCTTTGAGTATCTGGGCGACGAGCGAGCTGCAGCCTCCGCAGGACGTGGCCGCCTTCGTTGCCGACTTGAGTGCACCGATGGTCGTGCAGCCCGCTTCGATCGCTGCGCAGAGCGCGCCTTTGCTGACGTTGTTGCAGGAGCAGATTTGCGCACTTTCGGACAACGCTGCGACGCCCGTCGCGCGGCCTTGCTTTGCGTCGCCCTCGAAGCTCGGCACGATCATCGTCTCAGGGTGCTCGGGCAATTTCGTGCCGTCGAGCATCATCTGCAGCCAAATGCCGTAGTCCTCGGCATCGCCGATCAGGATGCCGCCGAGCAGGCGGGTACCGTCTTCGTTGACGACGAGCTTCTTGTACGTTTGCCTATGCTCGTCGACGAACGTGTACGCACGCGCATTTGAGAG
This sequence comes from Lysobacteraceae bacterium, assembly GCA_012516015.1. Classification (GTDB taxonomy): domain Bacteria; phylum Pseudomonadota; class Gammaproteobacteria; order Steroidobacterales; family Steroidobacteraceae; genus Steroidobacter. Next base: position 653 of record JAAYXG010000541.1, read on the forward strand.
CGTCGCATGCGCATCGCCGAGCGAGGCTACGTCGACGCCGAGCAGTTTGAGCTTCGTGCTCATATCCGCACCGGCAAAGCATGGATCGGTGCGTCCGAGCAGACGCGCCGCGCACACCGTCGCCATTTGATAGCCAGGCGCGACCAATCCGTAGACTTTCCCGTTCCACGTTGCGCACTCGCCGATGGCAAAAATGTCCGGATCCGATGTGTGGCAGCCGTTGTCGATGACGATGCCGCCGCGCTCTGAGACTTGAAGTCCGCAGGCCCGTGCGAGCTCATCGCGCGGACGAATACCGGCGGAGAATACGATGAGATCGGTCTCGAGCGACGTGCCGTCGGCGAACTTCATGCAATGGCGCGCGGTCTCGCCGTCGACGATCTCGGTCGTATTCTTGCTCGTGTGGATGCCGACACCGAGATCCGCGATCTTCCGGCGCAGGACACGACCGCCGCCGTCGTCGATTTGCACGGCGATGAGACGGGGTGCGAATTCGACGACGTGCGTCTGTAGGCCGAGATCCTTCAATGCCTTTGCCGCTTCGAGCCCGAGTAAACCGCCGCCGACGACAACGCCGATCTTGCTCGTCGTCGCGGCCGCGCGAATCGCTTCGAGATCTTCGATCGTGCGATACACGAAGCAGCCCGCGCGATCGCGTCCAGGCACGGGTGGGACGAAGGGGTAGGAGCCCGTTGCGAACACGAGCTTGTCGTATTCGAGCTCGCGTCCTCGCGAGGTCGTGACGCGCTTCGCGCTGCGGTCGATCGATTCGGCCTTCTCGTCGAGATGAAGCGTGATGGCGTTGCGATCGAAGAAACTCTCTTCGACGAGCGTGAGGTCCTTTGCGGTCTTGCCGGAAAAGAACGACGTCAGCCCGACGCGGTCATAGGCCGGGCGCGGCTCTTCGCAGAGCACGGTGATATCGAAGTCGTGCGCTTCACCGGTCACATATTCCAGCAGGCGCTGGCCGACCATGCCGTTCCCGATGACGATGAGTTTGCGTCGCATGCTGTTTGCTGCCTTCAAGGTGTGACCGCATCTGCGCCGCGCGGCGGCGCATCGGCGAGCGCGCGGGCGCTCAGCGCGTCTTCGTACAGACGACGCTCTTCGAGTTTCTGCTCGCGCGTGAATCGCACCGCGAGCGCGCAGACCGCTGTCGCGGCAACGATCGCGCCCAGCAGGAACAATGCGTATTGGATCGTGCCGGTGCCTTTCACGAGAAAGCCCGCGGCGACTGCTCCGACGTTGCCGCCGGCGCCGACGATGCCCGCGACGCCGCCGAGCGCTTTACGATTGATGAAAGGAACGAGGCTGTACGTCGATCCGCAGGCCATGTGCGTGAACAGCCCGAAGATCAGCAAGGCAACGAGAGCCGAGCCCGCCGTCGGCATTTGCGAGAACGCGATCAGACCCACGCCTTCAGCGAGGATCAACACGAACAGCAGCGTGACGCGCGCTTCGAGACCGCGGCGGTGTGCGAGGCGATCCGAAGCAATGCCGCCGAGCGCACGCGCGAAGAGCGCGAGGAGGCCGAAGCAGCCGACGTACACGCCCGCCGTCGTCAGCGACAGCGAAAAGTGATCGACGAAGTAAACCGCGGCGAGATTGTGGATCGTGAGCTCGACGCCGAAGCACGCTGCGTACGTGATGAAGAGCATCCACACGCGATAGTCGCGCGCGGCCGCGCGGAACGACGCCCAACCCTTCGATGGGGGGAGGCTCGCTTTGCGCTCGGTGAGCTCCCGCAGATTGCCGTTCGGGGTGTCCTTCGTGCATCGGTAGTAGGCAACCGCCATCGCGAGCATGAGCAGCCCCGGCACGATCATGGCGACGCGCCAGCCCAGGGATTTTTCTAGCCCGAGCGCAAGCAGCGCGGTGACGACGAGCGGCATCACAGCCTGTGTGGCGCCGCCCCCTGCGTTACCCCATCCGGCCGTCGTCGCATTTGCGGCGCCGACGACATTCGGTGCGAACATGCTCGAGGTGTGAAATTGCGTGATGACGAACGAAGCGCCGATCGCGCCGATACACAACCGCCAGAAGAGAAACGCCTCGTACGTGTGCGCGAAGGCGATAGCGACGACCGGCACTGCGCCGAGCGCGAGGAGCCATGTGTAAGTGAGGCGCGCGCCGAAGCGGTCGCACAGCGGGCCGATGATGAGTCGCACGAGGATCGTGACGCATACCGCTGCGATGTTGATGTTCGCGATCTGATCTTTCGTGAGCCCGAGGTCCTCGCGAATGAGCGGCATCAACGGCGCGACCG
>JAAYXG010000542.1 GCA_012516015.1 Lysobacteraceae bacterium
CGAAGGTCGTAGCCAAGCCGAATGCGGAGGTCGCGACGCTGAACAGCAGGAGGCTTGCAACCATGACCGGAACGCGTCGATAGCGGTCGACGAGTATTCCGACCGGCAAGCCGAGCACCGTATAGAGAAGCGCGAACGCGAGACCGATGAGCAGCGAAATTCCCGTGTCGCTCAAAGCAAGGTCGCGCTGCATGGAATCGACGAGCAGCCCGATGACCACGCGATCGAGCGTGGCAACGGCATAGATCAGGATCAGCAGAAATAGAACGTACCAAGCGTAGGAGGGGTTAGGCCAGCCAAGTCCTCCGGCCGCACTCTCTGCATTGGCCCAGACCGAGCCTTGCGGCTGTGCCATGCCTAACGTCGCAGCTTCGCTGCCGCACCCGAGTCGCGGCGCTTCCATCGATTCGGCTTCTTCATGCGATCGCTCGTCGGGCGCCGTCGCCGGCTCGATAATTCTATTAAGGTATCGTAGTTATCCAGGTCCCAGGGAGCATGTCAAGCGGGGCCGCACAGGGTCCGGGCTGCGGCAGGGCCTCTATAGAACCCGGGCGTTTCCAGTTGTTAGCGCTCCCAATCGATGCGTGTTTGGTGCGCGGAGCTTTTCCGCTCTTGCTGATGACTCGTCAAAGCATCCGGCGGCGTGTGCGACTTGACAACAGTCGCAGCCTCGGCAATGTTGCAACATAGTACACTTACTCAACGTGGTGCTATTTGTCATAGCCGGCGGCGCGGCATCCGCTGTCGAGGGTTGTCCTGCCATTCATGGCCGCTCGTAACGACGTGTACCGAATCATCGGGGTAGAAAATGAAGAATGAACCGCGAATCAGCCGCCGCTCTCTTCTCGCCACGACCGGTGTCGCGGCGCTTGCCGCCGGGGTGCCGTTGGGCGCTGCGGCAGCAAGTCGAACGAGCGAGATGAAGGTCGCAAAGCGCTCCGGCGCGCGTCCTCCGACGCTGCGAAATACCCGGGGGAAGATTCTGTACATCAACGACGACGGAACGGAGCGCGGACGCGAGTGGTTCTCGGTCACGTGGCGCCGCGACGGCCAGGTCACGCTGCGGGCCTACTGCGAGATCGACGATGGCGAGGTCGAACGCGACGTCGTGCAGACGATGACGTCGGAATTCGAGCCCCTCGATTGTTTCATGCGCCTGCATCGGCGCGGGCAGTTCCTGGGTACGGGACTGATTCGCATCACCGATACGGAAGCCGAGTGCGAAGCGTTCAATGCCGAGATCGGCAGGATCCGGCAGGTCATCAAACTCGACATGCCCGTCCCCACGCTGGTCACGCACCCGCTCTCTACCGATTCGCTGCTTGCTCGCCGCTTCGATCATTCGAAGAGCGAGCGGGTGCAGTACTGGGAGGGCGGGTACACGACGTCGCCGCTGCTCGACGGTGCGAGCGGCCCGCTGCTCTCGGCCAACGGAAGGCGTGCGATCGAATACGTCGGACCGGAGCGCGTCACCGTACCGGCCGGGACGTTCGACACTCATCACTATCGGATTCTGATGCGACCGCGGCCCGATGGCACGCCCACCGGCTACGAGATTTGGGCGACACATCCCGACTACGTCTTCGTGCGCGGGACCGTGAGCGGCTACCTCAACAACAAGAGCGGAGCCGGCACGTACGAGCTCGTCGAGTA
>JAAYXG010000543.1 GCA_012516015.1 Lysobacteraceae bacterium
ATCGTCGATGTTTTACAATCCCGCCACGTTGACGCAGCTCGATCGCGGGCAGTGGGTGCTCTCCGCTTCGGGCGTGAAGATCCGGTCGGAGTTTCGCAACGAGGGCTCGGTGCCGGCGTTGACGCATGAGCTCGGCAGCGAAGGCGGCGATGCGGGCGATTGGAACGCGGTGCCGAGCGCGTACTTCGCGCTCCCGATCAACGATCGTCTAGGGTTCGGATTCGGATTCAACGTGCCGTTCGGTCTCAAGCTCGAGTATCCGGACGACTGGATCGGGCGCTTTCAGGCCCTCAACTCCGAGATCGAGACGTACAACTTCAATCCCGCTCTTGCCTGGGCGGTGAACGACACGATTACGATCGGCATCGGGTTCAACTACCAACGCATGCAAGCCGAGCTGACGAACGCCGTCAACTACACGGCGATCATCGCCAGTGCCGCGCCGCTGTTCGGGGTGCCGCAAAGCGATCTACCGGCCCTCATCGCGGCGAATCCCGCGTTGCAGGGACATGCGGTCGTTCGCGGCGACGATACGACGTGGGGTTTCAACGTCGGAGCGACGTTTCAAATCACGCCGCAGACGCGACTCGGCATTGCCTATCGCTCGAGCGCCGATTACGACGTGGAAGGCTCCGCACGGTTCGAGCCTGCATCGACAGCCGATCCGCTCGGGCAGATGATCATCGATGCTGTTTCAGCGCCGGGCGGCCAGTTCGCAACGACGCCCGCCTCGGTGGATCTCGAGCTTCCCGACATCGCAACGATGTCGCTTTCTCATCGCTTCGGCGATCGATGGGAGCTGCTCGCGGATGTTGCATGGACGGGCTGGAGCAGCATTCCGGAGCTTCGTGTGGAACGGCCGGATGGGAGCGAGGTTTCGACGGTACCGGAGCGGTGGGATGATGCGTGGCGCTTTGCGCTCGGCGCAAGCTACCGGATGAACGATGCGTGGAAGCTCAGAGTGGGCGTCGCCTTCGATGAAACGCCGGTTCCCGACAGCACGCGCACGCCGCGCCTGCCCGATGCCGAACGCAGCTGGATTGCATTCGGTGCACGATACGACACGGGCGATGCGTTCGTGTTCGACTTCGGTTATGCGAATCTTTTCAGCGACGACGTCCCGCTGACCCAAGATCAAGACAACGTACCCGCCTTCGCCTTGCTCAACGGCCGGCAGGAATCCGCCGTCGACATCGTAGCGGTGCAGGTGGCGTATCGGTTCTGACGGCGACCGCTTAAATCCGTGAGTCGCGATGCGTATTGGCGTACCCAAAGAGATCAAAGTTCACGAGTACCGGGTCGGGCTCGTGCCGGGCGGCGTCCGCGAGCTCGTCGAAGCGGGTCACGAGATATTCATTCAAAGCGGCGCGGGCCTCGGGATCGGCGAAAACGACGATGTCTACGCGAGCGCGGGTGCGAAAGTGCTCGGGACGGCGCAGGACGTGTTCGATGCGGCCGAGCTGATCGTGAAGGTGAAAGAGCCGCAGCTCGAAGAGTGTCGGATGTTGCGGCAAGGACAGACGATACTCACGTACCTGCATCTCGCTGCCGATCTCCCGCAAGCAAAGGCGTTGCTCGAGCGCGGCGCGACCGCG
>JAAYXG010000544.1 GCA_012516015.1 Lysobacteraceae bacterium
CATCCATGGCCTCTTCCCATTCCTGCTCGACGTCCATCGCGGTGCCTACGGGCCGGCCTTCCGGAATGATCGGACCCGCGAGAATGCCCGGAAGCCCCTTCGTCGCCGCGATACCCGTGTCGTAGTAATAGCCTGGGTACACCTGGCGTCCCGACGGCGTGCGCGGTCCTTGCATGATCGTGCGAAGGGCGTTTGCCTGCTCGCTCGTGAGGCACCGGTCTTGCTTGTCTTCGCCGCACACGAGCGCGTCGGGATCGAACTTGCAGTGGTGCGGCGCGAAGATGAGTCCGTCTTCGCGGCCGTCGAGCGCATCGCACGCTTCGAGAATTCCGTCGACGATCAGACGGCGATCCGCATCGCTGAAAGCCGCGCGCGTATCGCGGCCGCCTTCTGCATTGAACGGCGCAATCGAATTGAGCGCCACGGTGACATGGCGGAGTCCGAGGTTCGAGAAGTTCGTACGCATCGCGGGCGCGCCCGCGACGATGCCGTCGAAGTAGGTGGGGAATCGTTGCGACATCATCATGCCTTCGCGACCGCCCGTGGAACATCCGACGAAGTAGGAGCGATCGGGTGCTTTCCCATAATGCTTCGCGATCATCTGCTTCGCGATGATCGTCACGGTCGCGACGCCCTGATATAGAAAGTTGAGCGCGGCTTGCTGGTCCTCGAAGAAGCTGGCGTCGAATCCAGTCCCTTGATGTCCGGAATCCGTGCTCGCCACCGCAAAGCCGCGCGCCAACGCCGAGCGCTCGCCTGCGTACGCGCCGCCGACCGGCGGCTGCACGGCGCCGTTCAACCCGCCGCCGCCTTGAAACAGGAATCGACCGTTCCAGTTCGCCGGGAGTGCGAGCGCGAATCCGAGTCCGTAAGACTTGCCGTGCCGACCCGTGTAGGGATCGATCACGCCGTCGACGCGACAATGCGTCGGTTGTGCTTGCGGCGTGTCGAGTCCGCTCGCCGGCACTTCGCGAACCTGTTCGACGACAATGCGATGTCCCGGCGCGCTGAATTTTGTAAGTGCCGCGCAGGGCTGCCGCGCGTAGGCGGAAGAGGTGGCGACGATGAAGAGCAGTGCGGCGATTCCCCTGCTCACTATGGCGACGTAGCGATGGATTCGTTGCATGATGATCTCTGGGGCTATCGGCGTCGCCACTCTTCTTTCTTATAGGGACTGTACTCGAGCCGCACCGGCCGAGCTACACCTGCGACATCCATGCCGAACGGTCGCGAGCAGATCGCAGGGCTGCGTGCCGAACGCGCCCCGCGCCGCGTGGGTCGGAATTCATTCCGACACCTTTGGTCGGATTAAAATCCGACCTACAAGGACGTACCGTGTTTGTAGGTCGGAATTTATTCCGACACATTGGGTCGGATTAAAATCCGACCTACTATCGCTTCAAATATCGATCCCGCAGCTCCGTCTGGCGCGAGCGCATCTCCATCGCGCGCCCCGCGATCCAAACCTGTTCCGCGACGCTCGTCACTTCGAGCGGATCACCGCTCCAGAGCACGAGGTCCGCGACCTGACCTTTCGCGATCTGACCGCGGTTGTCGATCCCGAACATGCGCGCAGGCGAGTGCGTCACGGCGGCGAGTGCCGCCTCTTTCGGCAATCCATGTGCAACGGCATTGCCTGCGAGCTGGCGGATCTTGCGCGCATTGGCGCTCTCGCCGAACTGCGTGAACGCAAACGTCACGCCGGCGCGATGCAGGATCGCGGCGTTGTCGAGCCGCGAGCCGATCGCATCGAAGCTCGACGGCAAGTTCTGTAGCGCATCGATCAGCACCGGTACGTTCTGCTCCGCGAGCTCATCGGCGACGACCCACGCTTCCGCGGCGCCGGCAATAATCGGCTTCATGCCGTTCTCTTTCGCGAACGCGATCGTCTGACGAATGTCGCTCGCGCGCATCGCCTGAAACACGACGCGGCCGCCCGTTAGATACTTCGCGAGCGCCTCGCGTCCCAAGGGACGCAGCAGCGCGCGATCTTGAGCCGGTCCGGTCGAACGCGCTTCATGTACCGCTTGCTCGAGGAGCATCCATTGCGCCGCGCGGCTTCCGCCCGACAGCTCATTGGCGCCGCCGCCGACCGTCACGAACAAGGCATTCGTTTTCGCGATGAGCGAATCGAAGCTTCCGTCCAACGTCACCGCCGCACCCTGACCCGCGAGCAGCGCACCGCCTTGTTCGCTGCGCGGTGCGAGCATCGTCCACGTGAGACCTTCGACACGCGCGATCGGCACGAGCAACGAGCGCGGGTTGAACGCCTTCGTGACGTCGAACTCCGGGCGCCATTGCATATCGAACGCTGGCGCCTTCAGCATGAGCGCCACGTCCGTCGTCGCCTCTTCGAGCGCGACCTCTTCGATGCCGATGCCGGACAAACCGCCGAACAAGCCCGGCGTCAGCGCCCTGCCCTTCGCTTCGACGACCGTCGCGTTCGGCGACGCGTCGAGGTTCGAGTCGACCGCGACGATGACACCGTCGCGAATCAGCACATCCGCATTCGCGAGCGTGCCCGCGTCCGTCACGGTATGAACGGCGGCGCCGCGGATCAGGATTTCCTGCGCGAGCGCACCGCTCGCGGCGAGGATCGATAGACAAGCAAGCAGCACTCTCATTGGCGCACCTCGGACACAGGCTGGCCCAGCATGAAATCCGAGCGCGGTTTGAGCGAGGGATTGGCGCGGTCGTAGACGAGCGCGCCGTCTATAAAGACTTGCTCGGCGAGCGCATAGACGCTGAACGGCGTGCCGTTCCAGATCACGACGTCGCCCATCTTGCCGGCTTCCAACGTACCGGTGTGCTCCTCGATGCCCAGCGCTTTCGCGGCATTCGACGTCAACCAACGAATCGCGCGCTCCGGCGGGATGTCGATCCCGACGCGCGCGCCGCGCGCCATCGCCTTTGCCGCTTCTTGATTGAGCCGCTGAATACCTTCTTCGGAGTCGGAATGCACGATCGCGCAG
>JAAYXG010000545.1 GCA_012516015.1 Lysobacteraceae bacterium
GTACGGCTAGCTTCTTAACAATCGCCGGATGCTCGAAGCGGTCTGGCTCAGCGTCCGCATCGCCGCGGTCACGGCGACGGGGGCCGTGATCATCGGCACGATGGCGGGTCTCGCCTTGGCGCGGTTCGGCCATTTCCGCGGCCGAACTCTCTTCGCCGGCATGGTCACGGCGCCGCTCGTCATGCCCGAGGTGATCACGGGTCTTTCGCTGTTGCTCTTGTTCGTTGCCTTCGCGCCGCTCCCGTTCATACCGGATACCCGCGGCTTCAGCACGATCACGATCGCGCACATGACGTTGACCCTGGCGTACGTCACGGTCGTCGTGCAGTCGCGCTTGTCGACGATGGACGATTCGCTCGAGGAAGCCGCGCTCGACTTGGGCGCGCGTCCGGCGAAGGTGTTCATGGTGATCACGCTGCCGATCATTGCGCCCGCCATGGTTTCCGGCTGGCTGCTCGCATTCACGCTTTCGCTCGACGACCTCGTCATTGCCAGCTTCACTGCGGGGCCTTCCACGAATACGCTGCCGATGATGATCTTCTCGACCGTTCGCCGCGGCATCACCCCCGAGATCAACGCGCTCGCCACGATCATGGTCGGCTTCGTTACGGTCATCGTCGTCGTGGCGGGGGTCTTGATGGCGAGACAGGAGCGGCGCCGGCAGCTCGACATGCGAGCGGCCGCCGCCGGAGCAGCGGCGCCTGCCCAATGAGCTCCATGCGCTCCAAGCTCCCCCACGTCGGCACCACCATCTTCACGGTGATGACGAATCGCGCGCGGGAGCTCGGAGCGATTAATCTGGCGCAGGGCTTTCCCGATTTCGACGCGCCGGGGAAGCTCAAGGATCTCGTTGCGTATCACGTGGCCGCGGGGCACAACCAATACGCGCCGATGATCGGCGTGGCCAAGCTGCGCGAGCAGATCGCCGCGAAGCTCGGTGCAAGCTACGGGCGAGCGCCGGACGCCGAGAAAGAGATCACGATCACCTTGGGCGCGACCGAGGCGATCTTCTCGACGGTGCTCGCACTCGTGCATCCCGGCGACGAGGTGATTCTCTTCGATCCTTCGTACGACTCCTACGAGCCCGCCGTCATTCTTGCCGGCGGCACACCAATCCGCATTCCGCTCATGCCGCCGAGCTTCACGATCGACTGGCAGCGCGTCAAGGATGCGCTGAGTACGAAGACTCGGCTCGTCATGATCAATACGCCGCATAATCCGGTCGCCACGATCTTTCGCACGCAGGACCTGGAAATACTCGCGGATCTCCTGCGTCCGACGGCAGCACTCGTACTGTCGGACGAAGTCTATGAGCACATGGTCTTCGACGGCGCGACGCACGCGGGCATTCTCACGCATGCCGAGCTCGCCTCACGGGGCGTCGCCATCTTCTCGTTCGGCAAGACGATGCACGCGACGGGCTGGCGGGTCGGCTATGCCGTCGCGCGCGCGGACATCACTCGCGAGATTCGGCGCGTCCACCAGTTCAACACTTTCAGCATCGCGACTCCGCTGCAGCATGCGATCGCGGATTTCCTCGAGGCGGCGCCCGGGCACAACGCGTCGCTGGCGGAGCTCTATCAACGCAAGCGCGATCTGTTTCTCGAGTGCCTGCGCGGGTCGCGATTCAGTTGGAAGCCTGCCGCCGGCTCGTATTTTCAGCTCCTCGACTTCAGCGCAATTGCAGAGACGTCCGATGTCGAGTTCGCCGAACGCGTGTTACTCGAGGCGCGTGTGGCATCGATCCCGATCAGTCCCTTCTATGCGAATCCGCCGCCCATCCGGGCACTGCGCTTCTGTTTCGCGAAGAACGACGCGACATTGGAGGAGGCCGCCGAACGTCTTTGCTCGCTGTGATCGACTACGCGCGGCGCTTGCTTGCGAGGCTCGCGTGCTGCACATTGAGTCGACGTTTCAGCAGCGATCGAGGCCGATGCCATGAAAGGGCCCACCCGGGTCAATCACCCGCCTAAAGTCGACGTTCCGAGCGACAATCGACCGCTCGTCGCGCCGATCTATCAGTCGGTCAAGTTCACGTTCGACAGCGTTGCGGAATCGGAAAAGCTCAATCGCGGGGAACGCGAGGGCTATGTCTATTCGCGGGTTTCGAACCCGACGCTGCGGCAGCTCGAGCTCACGCTCGCGACGTTGCAAGGCAGGGAGGATTGCCTCGTGACGGCTTCCGGCGTTGCGGCAGTCAATCTCGCGCTGCTGGCCTTGTGCAAGCAAGGCGATCACGTCGTCGTGTTCGCGGAAATGTATCAGCCGACGCGCTACATGGTGCGCCGACTACTCGCGCGCTTCGGCGTCGAGCATACGATGCTGTCGATCGAGGATACGGATGCGATCGAAGCGACGCTCGCCTCGAAGCCCACACAGGCCGTGATCTTCGAATCCCCGAGCAACCCGTTGCTGAAAGTGGCGGACATCACCCGCATCGCCGCTGCGGCGCGTGCGCACGGCGCATTGACCGTGCTCGACAACACGTTCGCGGGGCTGCACAACCACGGCGAGCTCGATATCGATTTGTACGTGCACAGCCTCACGAAGTTCGCTGCGGGGCACGGCGATGTGATGGGCGGTGCCATCATCGGCTCGAAGAAGCTGCTCGCCTCGCTGCAGCGCGACTTGGTCGTGCTCGGGGCGACGCTCGATCCCAATACCGCCTTCTTGATTCAGCGCGGACTCAAGACCTACTTCGTGCGTATCGAACGTCAGGCGCGAAGCGCGCTGGCCATTGCCAGGTATCTGGAGCAGCACGAGAAGGTCGAGCGCGTTTACTACCCTGGATTGAAATCCCATCCGCAGCACGCACTTGCCGCGCGGCAAATGAAGGACTCCGGCGCAGTCGTGACGTTCGAGCTCGCTAGCCGCGTGGATCCGGCGCGGTTCGCCGATTCGCTGCGACTGTTCGCCATTTCCGCGAGTCTGGGCTCCACCGAGTCGCTCGTGCAGCCGGGACAGCTGATGATGCCGCGAGATCTGAATGAGCAGGAGCGCAAGTGGGCCGGCATCACGGACCGCACGATCCGGCTGTCGATCGGGTTGGAGGACGAAGCGGATCTGCTCGAGGATCTGGAGCAAGCGCTTGCAGCTAGTGATTCGTGATCCGTGATTCGCGGGTCGTGAGAATGCGCGGCGCATCGCTAGGCCTGCGCGCAAGGAGCGCAGGCTCTCTTACGAACCGCGAGTCACGAGACGCTGCTCAGCGCCTGAAGAGCCACAACAGCAACGACAAGACGATGCTCACGATGATCATCGTCGTGATCGGGAAGAAGAACTTGAAGCCGGGGCGATCGACGACGATGTCTCCAGGCAACCGCCCGATCGGAAGCTTGGAGATCCAAGGCCACGCGAGGCCGATCGCGACGATCACGAGACCGATGACGATGAATGCCTTCTGCATAGACGCCTCCTGACAAACGATGTAGGTCGGCCCGTGAGATGCTCCTGCGACACGGGCTTCCCTACCTCCCTGTAGATACCGTCTTGGTCGTCAAGCGCTTTGTAGGAC
>JAAYXG010000546.1 GCA_012516015.1 Lysobacteraceae bacterium
CAGGAGTGATCGGGTCCGGTCCCGGTGCCGAGGGGCCGGGAGGATAGGGGTTCCCACCCACGCGGACCAATGAGGTTATTGCTGCAATTTTACGGGCGGCGCCTGATTCAACCGAGCGCTTCTTGCAAAGCCGTGCATTCTAACTGAAGTCTCGGCCGCCCGCGTGCATCTATATGGGGCGGATGCTCGAAAATGCAAAGTGCGTCAAAGGGCTCCGCATCACCGAGTCGGTGAGGCGGCCCGCGAGGGGCAGGAGGCGGAACCCCGCGAAAACATTGAGGAAATCTGTTGCCTTGTCCCGCCTCGGAGCGGAGCGGTCCCTATCCCCTGTCCCCCTTCCTACTCATGCTGGGCTCGTTTGCACTCGGGCATTCGGGCGAAGCTTGAAGTAGGTCAACGCCCGCCACAGCCATTCGAACGGCCCGAGATCGAAGCGGCGCAGCCACCAGTGCGCGAAGAAAATCTGAAAGACGAAGAAGGCGATACCGGCCGCGACCGAGGCGGTCACCCCCATTTCGCCCAACATGCCGAGACCGACGCCGAAGAACAGCGCGATACCGAACATCGTTTGCATCAGATAGGTCGTAAGACCAAGCTTGCCGACGGCCGCGAGCTTGGGCAGCAGGCCGCGGGACGGGTCTCGCCAGTAGTACAAGGTCAGCGCCGCAACGATGAATGTCGCGAGCGTCGCTTGTTGCGTCGTGAAGACGAAGTACGCCACCACCGTCGCGAGTGTCGCCTCGCTGGTGTTCATCGAGAAATCGCTCAGGGCATGCATCACCGTCGTCACTAACGCGACGGGGCCGGTCCATACGAGCAGACGGCGGAACAAGGCGCGGTTGCTTTCCGTGTCCCGGAAAAGCGCAACGCGGCCCGCCCAGAGGCCGAGCAGAAAGTATCCGAACGTGATCCAGAGCCGTCCGCTGAACACCATGAAGAGGAGCTTGTTCAACATCGAGTCGGTCAGGTTCATTTCGACGATTTCGCCGACCGTGCCGGATTGCTTGATGCGGTACTGCTCCTGCGCCTTCCGTTCGAACTCGGCCTGGAACTGCGCGATCGTTTCCTGTTGCTCGACGCTAGGCGCGGGCGCGCTGAGCTGCGCGAAGCCGAGCAGCAGTCCCGGCAGGTTCAACACGAGGATGAGCCCGACGATCAAGAGCGTCTTGCTCGTGCGTTTGCGGAATGGGATCAGCAGGAATCCGAGCAGTGCATAGATCATGAGCACGTCGCCGCTGAAGAACATCGCGTGGACGAGACCGATCGCGAGCAGAATTGTGAGCCGCCACGCGAAGCGGCCGGCGAAGCTCGTGCCCTTGCGAGCGGCGTTGTCGAGCTGTATCGTGAAGCTCATGCCGAACAAGAATGCGAAGACGGCGAAGAACTTGCCGAAGGCGAGCAGCTCCGTCAGGTCGTAGACCGTCTTGTCCAGAGCGCTGAACTGATTGAAGCCGGGCGTCGGCTCCGGGCCGGCGAGAAAGCTGAGCGCCGCGTGCGTGACGATGATGCCGAACAGGGCGACCGCACGTAGGATGTCGACAATGGCGATGCGTTCGGTGGGCGCGGCATCGACGGACGCGGACAGTTGCATAGCTCTTCCCTCGCTCCGCCGGATGCGGTCGTGGGTTGGATTCTAATCTGGCGGCAAGAATTGTCGGAATAAATTCCGACCTACACGTGCTTCCCTACGTCCATGTAGGTCGGAATTTATTCCGACACATGGAAAAGAGCCGGCGGAACCGCCTGCGGGCTACCGGTGCGCTCAAGGATCGAACCGATATGCCGTTCTTCTTGCGGATTCCCGCCTAGCGAACGTCGACGCGAAGGCACGAAGCGCGGGATAGTCGCTCGTCCTAACGACCTCGCGAAACTCGAGATGCTCGACCAGGCAGTAGAGCGTAACTTCCAGGTAGCTGAGATCGCGCTCGGGCAAGAGATTGCCTATTGCGTCTTCGACGTGGTCGTCGAGCCACGACATTGTTCGTAGCAATCCATGCACCAGTTTGCGCTGGTCGGTCGAGCGTGCATCGCCACCGGCGACCTTGTGCATGATGAGCCTCACCTCCGCAGACATCGCATGCACGATGAGCTCTTGCGCATTTGCGAGCAGCGGCAGCGCGAGGTCCTCGGGCCACACGATCCGTATGCCGTGCCGGGACTGGCGCGAGAGCTCGCGACAGATGTTGAGCGCCCCGAACCACGTCGCTGCGCTCGTTCTGAGCACGGGTATCTTGAGCGCAGGATTGTCGCCATAGTCGCTCGAATTCGTGGAAAGCAGGTCGCGTACGACCTCGAGCGTATACGGGACCCGCAGCTCCTCGGCGAAGATGCGCGTCACGCGCGTGAAGTGCGAGCTCGAGCGCCCGAAGATGACGTTCGATGTGGCTGCCACGATGAGCTTCCCTCGCGGTGGATCGTCGCGAGAGCCTAAGTGCGTGCGAAGAGGCGATAAAGGAGCAGATGCGGCGTGTCGCAAGCGAAACACTTGCGAGGACGTGTCCGCCGTCGCTTCTTAACCCTACTGTCAGGTACGAAAGTCCCTCCCCCGCAAGGCGGGGGAGGGACCGTCGGTCACTGGGCGAATACCGAGATGTCGTCGAGATAGACATCGATCCCGGTCGGCGTCCCTTCGAAGAAGATCGCAACGTCCACGAGATCGCATGCCGGAATCTCCAGGTTGGCGGAGAACTGTGTCCACGTGCCCGGCGCAACTGCGGTGTTGTTCTGCAGCCAGGGGAAGTCGTTGTGCCCCGGCGGATTCGTTGCATCGGAGCAGTCGACCTTCGCGGCCAGCCGAATGGTCGTTGGATCCAGCCCGTTGTGGAATGCCCATGCGCCGACCTGATAGGTTGTGCCCGGCTGTATGACGCTCGTGAGGTCGTAGACGGCGAACTGATTCTCGTTGGGTCGTGCGCTCGCGAGCATGCTGTAGGTGCCGCTATGCGCTTGCGCGTTCGAGGCCGTGAGCGTCGAGCCGTTCCAGCTCTGCCAGCCGCTGACCGCGCCCGATTCGAACCCCCCGTCGATCACCAGGTTCGAACTGGGCGGCACGACTTCGACGTCATCCAAGTAGACATCGATGCCGACAGGCGTTCCCTCGAAAAAGATCGCGACGTCCACCAGGTCGCAGTTCGGGATCACGAGGTTCGCGGAGAATCGCGTCCACGTCCCGGGAGCGACCGCCGTGTTGTTCTGCAACCAGGGAAACTCGTTGTGACCCGGCGGAATCGTTGCATCCGAGCAGTCGACCTTGGCCGCCAAGCGAACGGTCGTGGGATCCGTTCCGTCATGAAGCACCCATGCGCCGACCTGATAGGTCGTGCCCGGCTGCACGACGTTCGTGAGATTGTAGACGGCGAATTGATTCTCGTTGGGCCGCGCCGTCGCCAGGAGACTGAAGTTGCCGCTGTGCGCTCGGGCATCCGATGCAACGAGCGTGGAGCCGTTCCAGCTCTGCCAGCCGTCGACCGCGCCCGTTTCGAAACCTCCGTCGACGACCAAGTTCACGCCGGAGCTCGGCTGCGGCTTGCCGAAGCGAACGTTGTCGAGGTTTGCGACGCCCGAGACGTCGTTGAAACGGATGTAAACGTCGTGCGTACCGGCGAGCGAAGGCCAGGCTTCTTCGACGGTATCGTTGCTGCCCCAGCCGCCCGTGGGCGGCAGCGGCACCGTGATGACCGGCGCGCTGTCGAGGCTGTCGAGGTGTACGGAA
>JAAYXG010000547.1 GCA_012516015.1 Lysobacteraceae bacterium
ACACGTACCCACGAGCGCGTCGGCGCTCTTCGCGAGCGAAATGGCCTCCGCGGGGCTGCTCGCGCGCAGGAACTCGACATCAGGAGAGTCGGCTTCGAGTCGCTGGACGACCCCAGGCTCGGCACCGATGACGAGAATCCGCTCAGGTTTGCGCCATCCTGCTTGCTCGCGAAGGGGTGTCGCGGCCTCCTCGAGCTGATAGCGCTCCTGCACGCTTTGCTCGGCGAGCGCATTCGAATGCAAGAGCACCGTGAGAAAGGCCGCTCCGGCTAGAACTTTCGACTTGATCATCGTTGCTCCTCCGCGCGCAATGACAGCATGGCGTAAGCATGCAACAGCACGAGGAAGAATCGAGTCGAGATTTGTGGACCGGTCTGCCACGGGCATGCGTAGCAGAGCGGGCGGAAGAGGTGCGCTGCCACCCGCTGTTTGTAGCCGACGTCCTGCAGCCTCAAAGCAGGACGCGCTCGATCCCGCCGCTGTTCGCCGCCTTCACATAGTTCGGCAGCCAGTTTTCGCCCAAAACGTGGCGCGCGATTTCGACGACGATGTAGTCGGCCTCGGTATCGGCGTCGTCGTTGTAGCGCTTGAGACCCTGTAAGCACGACGGGCACGACGTGAGGATTTTGACGTCGCCCTTGAAGCCGTCTTCCCGCAACTTCGCCGCGCCCGCTTTCATCTCTTGTTCCTTGCGAAAGCGCACCTGCGTGGCCACGTCCGGACGGCTGATCGCGAACGTGCCGGATTCGCCGCAGCAGCGATCGTTCTTCTCGATCCTGCCGTTCAGTCCGTCGTTCATGAGCGTGTTGACGACCTTGAGCGGATCGTAGCTCTTGATGGGCGTGTGACAAGGATCGTGATACATGTAGCGAACGCCGGTCACGCCGTCGAGCTTCACGCCGCGCTCCATCAGGAGCTCGTGGATATCGACGATGCGACAGCCGGGGAAGATCTCGTCGAAATTGTATCCTTGCAGTTGATCGAAGCACGTACCGCAGCTCACGACGACCGTCTTGATGTCGAGATAGTTGAGCGTCGTGGCGACGCGGTGAAACAAGACGCGATTGTCCGTGATCATCTTCTCGGCTTTGTCGAACTGCCCCGTGCCGCGCTGAGGGTAGCCGCAACACACGTAGCCCGGCGGCAGCACGGTCTGCACACCGACTTCCCACAGCATGGCTTGCGTCGCGAGCCCGACTTGCGAGAACAGACGCTCGGAGCCGCAACCCGGAAAATAGAACACCGCCTCGGACTCGCTCGTCGTGCGCGCCGGATCGCGAATGATGGGGACGTACTGGCGGTCCTCGATGTCGAGCAATGCGCGCGCGGTCTTCTTCGGCAGCCCACCGGGCATCTTCTTGTTCACGAAATGCACGACCTGCTCCTTGATCGGCGGCTTGCCCGTCGTCGCCGGCGGGCGCGCGGTTTGCGCGGCGGCGAAAGCGCCGAGCGCGCGATTCGCGACGCGCTGAGCCTTGAAACCCCAATCGAGCATCGCCTTACGCGTGAGCTTGATCGTTTCGGGATTCGTCGCGTTCAAGAAGAACATCGATGCCGCCGTGCCCGGATTGAAGCGCTTCTTGCCCATGCGGCGCAGCAGATCGCGCATCGCCATCGAAACGTCGCCGAAATCGATGTTCACCGGACAGGGCGTCACGCACTTGTGACAGAGCGTGCAATGATCCGCCACGTCCGAGAACTCGTCGAAGTGACGTATCGAGACGCCGCGGCGCGTTTGCTCCTCGTACAAGAACGCTTCGATCAGAAGCGACGTCGCCAGGATCTTGTTACGCGGCGAATACAAGAGGTTCGCGCGCGGCACGTGTGTCGCACACACGGGCTTGCACTTGCCGCAACGCAGACAATCCTTGATCGCATCCGCAATGGAGTTGATGTGGGACTGCTGCATGATGAGCGACTCGTGGCCCATCAAATTGAAGCTCGGCGTATAGGCGTTGCGCAGATCGCCGCCGGGCATCAGCTTGCCGCGATTGAAATGCCCTTCCGGATCGATGCGATCCTTGTAGCGCCTGAATTCCGCCGTTTCTTCGTCCGACAAGAACTCGAGCTTCGTGATGCCGATGCCGTGCTCGCCCGAGATCACGCCGTTCAAGCTGCGAGCGATTTGCATGATGCGCGCGACCGCGCGATTCGCCTCCTGCAGCATCTCGTAGTCGTCGGAGTTGACGGGAATGTTCGTGTGCACGTTCCCGTCGCCCGCGTGCATGTGCAACGCGACCCACACACGGCCGCGCAGCACGCGCTTATGGATCGCCTCGACCGCTTCGAGCACCGGGATGAATGCACCGCCGACGAAGAGGCGCCGGAAGTGCCCGCGGATCTCGCTCTTCCATGAGGTGCGTATGGAGCGATCCTGTATCAGATCGAAGACGCGCGTCGCCGGCTCGCGCTCGAGCCTGCGCTCGAAGTCGCCGCGCAGCGGCTCGAAGCCCAATGCGTCGAGCTCGGGCAGCGCCTCCGCGAGCGGCGTGTCGAGATGCTCGTACAGGTACTTCCAACGGGCGCGGGCCGCGGCGATGACTTGACGGGCCTGCGCTTGCCGATCGCCCACCAACGCCTCGCGCGAGGCGTTCGCAAGGTCCGGATCGTCGACCTTGCCGAGCGGCAGCTCGCCGGCGAAGAACGCATCCAGCTCATCGAGGAGCTTCAGCTTGTTCTTGAACGAGAGCTCGATGTTGATGCGCTCGATCGCATCCGTGTAATCGCCCATGCGATCGAGCGGAATCACGACGTCCTCGTTGATCTTGAAGGCGTTCGTATGCCGCGCGATCGCCGCCGTACGCGAGCGATCCAACCAGAACTTCTTTCGTGCATCGGCGCCGACCGCGATGAAGCCCTCGCCCGCACGACTGTTCGCGATGCGCACGACTTCGGACGTGGCGCGCGCGACTGCGTCGTCGTCCTCGCCGACGATGTCGCCGAGCAGCACCATCTTCGGCAGGTAGCCGCGCTTCGATTTCGTCGCGTAGCCGACCGCGCGCAGGTAACGTTCGTCCAGATGCTCGAGACCGGCGAGTTGCACACCGGTCGTGCGCGCCTCGTTCTCGAGATATCTCTTGATCTCGACGATCGAAGGGATCGCATGCCGCGCATGACCGAAGAATTCGAGGCACACCGTTCGAATGTGCTTCGGCATCTTGTGCAATAACCAGCGTGCGGAGGTGATCACGCCGTCGCAGCCTTCCTTTTGCACCCCGGGCAGACCGCCGAGGAACTTGTCCGTAACATCCTTCCCGAGCCCGGTCTTGTGAAACTTGCGGCCTTCGATGTCGATGCGCGCGCTGCGAAGCCGACGCGCCTTGTCGGGCCGCTCGCGCCCGTCCTTCCAGACGAGCTCGAACGAAGCCGTGTCGACTTCGTGAATCTTGCCGCGGTTGTGTCCGAGGCGCGTGACCTCGAGCCAGTTCCCGTCTGGGTCGACCATGCGCCACCACACGAGATTGTCTACGGCAGTGCCCCACAACACGGCCTTCTTGCCGCCCGCGTTCATCGCAATGTTGCCGCCGATGCACGAAGCATCCGCCGACGTCGGATCCACCGCGAACACGAAGCCCGCCTGCTCGGCCGCATTCGCAACGCGACGCGTCACGACACCGGCTTCGCTGAAAATCGTGGGCGCCAGATCTTCCTGCCCCGGGGAGCCGGAATCGGGCAGCGCCCTCATCTCCACTTTGCCCAATGCTTCCAGCTTCTCGGTGTTGATCACGGCCGTCAGCGGCGTGAGCGGCACCGCGCCGCCCGTGTAACCCGTGCCGCCGCCGCGCGGGATAATCGACAGTCCGAGTTGGATGCACGAGCGCACGAGCGCCGGGATCTCGTTTTCCGCATCGGGAGACAGAACGAGAAACGGATACTCGACGCGCCAGTCCGTCGCGTCGGTCACGTGCGAGACGCGCGCGAAGGCATCGAAGCGAATGTTGTCCTCGCGCGTATAGCGCACGAGCAGGCGGCGCGCGCGCTTGCGCAAGTCGATCGTGCGCTCGAACTCGCGCTCGAAAGACTGAACCGCCGCGCGAGCGGCCTGCAGCAGCTCGCCGACCTTGCGGTCGCGATCGGGATCGGATGCGTCGCGACGACGCTCCACTTCGTTCAAGCGGTGCACCAACCCTTCGATCAACATGCGGCGACGCTTCGGGTTGTCGATGAGGTCGTCCTGAAGGTAGGGGTTGCGTCGTACGACCCAGATGTCGCCGAGCACTTCGTAGAGCATGCGTGCGGAGCGGCCGGTGCGGCGCTCGCTGCGCAGCTCGTCGAGAACCCGCCAGATCGGCTCGCCGAGCAGACGTACGACGATCTCGCGATCCGAGAACGACGTGTAGTTGTAAGGAATTTCACGCAGCCGCGCGGGCGCTTCCGGAACGAACGTGCGCTCCGCCTCGATCGGCTCGAGCGGAAGAGACAGATTGAGCAAGGTGTGGACCTGAGCTAGCGGCGGTTCGGCAGCGAATTGTAAAGCAAGATGGTGACGCGTGACGCGTGACGCGTGACGCGTCAGAATTCATGACCTCAAAACAAAATGGCATAAGCATGAACCTCGAGCTCTCGCCCAACGAAATTCGCGTCATCGGCTGCTTGATCGAGAAATCGATCACGACGCCGGATCAATATCCGCTATCGATCAACGCGCTCACGAACGCCTGCAATCAAAAGAGCAATCGCGACCCGGTCATGGCGCTCGACGAACGAACCGTCCAAGAGACGATCGACGGCCTCGTCAAGAAGCATCTCGTGCTCGAGCGCTCCGGCTTCGGCAGCCGTGTGCCGAAGTACCAGCACCGCTTCTGCAATACCGGCTTCGGCTCGCTCGAATTCACGCCGCAAGCGACCGCGATCCTGTGCGAGCTGATGCTTCGAGGGCCGCAGACGCCCGGCGAGCTCCGCGGTCGCAGTGCACGCATGGCGGAAATTCGCGACGCCGGTGAAGTGGAAGCGACGCTCCATGCGCTCGCGACGCGCGAAGACGGGCCGTTCGTCGTCAAGCTGGCCCGTGAGCCGGGGCGACGCGAGTCCCGCTACGCGCATCTTTTCGGCGGACCGATCGAGGCGAGCGTCGAGCCTGAATACGTCGATGTCCCGGCAACGGCTGCCCCATCGCTCGTCGAGCGCATCGAAGCGCTGGAGCGGCAGGTCGCGGAGCTGCAGGCCGCTCTGCGACGGTAGGGGATAGGGGGTAGGGGATAGGGGATAGTCAGAGCGCACATGGGTGCGCGAACACCTCTCCCTTGCGGGAGATATCGCCAGCGAAGCGGTCGGTGGGGCGCGAAGCGCCTCTGACTACCCTACCCCCTACCCCCTACCCCCTACCCCCTACCCCCTACCCCCTTCCTCATTAATTCCTTGTAATCCAAAAAACTTCCCCTCATGTCAGGAGTCTGAGCCGAAGATCCACGCATTCATCAACGAGGGTGTCCTATGGTTTCGACTTGGTTGAAAGCTGCGGTGACTGCGGTATCGACCGGTGTCGCGTTCGCCGCATGTTCCGGCGATCTTCGCGGCAGCGCGCATGCGATCGAAGTCGCTGCGGCAGCGGCGCCAGCGGTCGCATCGCCCAGCGCGGCGGCGCTGCCGGATTTCAGCTCGCTCGTCGAGCAATATGGTCCGGCGGTCGTGAACGTGACGATCGTCGGCAAGCGGCGGCAAGTCGCCGATATTCCGGGTTTCGCCCCCGGCGATCCCTTCGGCGAGTTCTTTCGCCGCTTCGGCCAACCGATTCCCAGAGGGCAGATCCCGCCGCCGCGAGGCGAAGGCTCGGGCTTCATCGTGAGCGAGGACGGCTACATCCTCACCAATGCTCATGTCGTCGCCGAAGCCGAAGAAGTGACGGTCAAGACGACCGATCGACGCGAGTACAGCGCGAAAATCATCGGTCTCGATGAAAACACCGATGTCGCCGTGCTCAAGATCGATGCGAAGAACTTGCCGACCGTGAAGATCGGCGATCCGTCGAAGCTGAAGCCCGGCGAATGGGTCATCGCGATCGGCTCGCCCTTCGGCTTCGAGAACAGCGTGACCGCGGGCATCGTCAGCGCAACCGCGCGCGCGATGCCGGTCGGGCCGGACTACAGACCCCAGTTCATCCAGACAGACGTCGCCGTCAATCCCGGCAACTCGGGCGGTCCGCTCTTCA
>JAAYXG010000548.1 GCA_012516015.1 Lysobacteraceae bacterium
CGGTACCGGTCGTCGGGGCGACGAGAAGATCGAGATCGTGCTCGCGCAATAGGCGATCGATGCCATCGGGCCCAGCGGCGCGTTTCGATAGGGCGAGCGCCTGCAAGTAGCGGTCGTCGTGAACGCCTGCTGTCGCGTTCGATTTCAGGAATACCTCTTGACCGAACCATCGCAGCTCCTGAGGCTCGGTCTGGTTGAAAGCGATCAGTTGCTCGAGCGAGCGCGTCTCGACGGTGTCGGGAAGCGTCTCGAGGTAGGCATTCAAGTCCGCTTTGAACTCGACGTGCAGCACGATGTCTTCCGCCGCATGGATCGCGTCCATCTCGGGCTCGTCGACTTCGACGAGCGTCGCTCCGGCCTCGCGCAGCACCTGCAATGCGTCGTCGTAGATCGGCGCGATCTGCGGTTGACGGGGATGCTTGAAGCGCAGCACACCGATGCGCTTGCCGTGCAGCGAATCGGCTGCGAGCGCGCCCAGATAGTCGTCTTTCCTGCAGCCGGGCACCGGCCCGTCGCATGCGGGGGTCGGCCCCACCATCGCATCGAGCATGATCGCAACATCGAGCACGCTCGTGCCAAACGGACCCGCGGTGTCTTGGCTATGTGCGATGGGAACGATGCGTTGGGCCGAAAGCAGCCCGAGCGTGGGTTTCAATCCGACGACACCGTTCATGGCGGCGGGGCACGTGATCGACCCGTCGGTTTCGGTACCGACGCTCGCGGGCGCGTATCCCGCGGCGATCGCCGCCGCGCTGCCCGAGCTCGAGCCGCACGGACTGCGATCGAGCACGTGCGGGTTCTTCGTGAAACCGCCGACGGCGCTCCAGCCGCTGATCGAATGCTCCGAGCGGAAATTCGCCCATTCGCTCAAATTCGCTTTGCCGAGGATGATCGCGACCGCGGCGCGCAGGTTCGCGATCACCGGCGCATCGCGTCGCGTGATATTGGAGGCGAGCGCGAGCGATCCGGCCGTCGTCGCCGTCGGATCCGCGGATTCGATGTTGTCCTTGATGAGAATCGGAATGCCGTGAAGCGGCCCGCGTGCGCCGCGCTCTTGCCGTTCGCGATCGAGCGCTCTTGCCTGCTCGACGGCATCGGGGTTCAGCGAGATGATGGCGCGGAGCTCGGGTCCTTTCCGATCGAGCGCTTCGATGCGCGCAAGATAGGCGCGCACCAGCGCTTCGGACGTCGTCGTGCCGGACCGCAATGCGACTTGCAGCTCCGAAATCGATCGACCCTGCAACTCCTCGTGCGGAATCGAGGCGCGCTCGCCGGTGCAGGCGAGGAGCGAGCCCAGCAGCGCCGCGGCTGCGAAGCGGAGAGCTGCATGATACATATATATGTGTGCGCTCCACCTTGCTCGGTTGATCGGCATGGGGACTGCTTTTCGGCTCGTTGCTCGATTCTCGGATCGAGCCGAGATCGAAATCAAGCTCAAGCACAACCGCATGATGTTCGCGAGATGCGGATGCTTACCACGCCAGGAACCGTCGCTCGCAGGAAATCGTTCGACTAGCGCTTGTGCGGTACGGCCGAAAGAATATCTTGGAGATGGGTTTGGCCGCGGAATCGAAAACGTCGACGTTCGTCCTCTCGGCTCACGGGGAGATGGCTGCGCGCGTTCGCGCGCTCGACGCGGCCGGTACGCCCTTAGGGCCTTCGAGCACATGGCCGCCGGCGTTGCGCGTTGCACTCGATATCTGCCTCAACTCGACCTTCCCGACCGCGATCTACTGGGGACAGGATCTCATTCTCTTGTACAACGATGCCTGGAGGGCCATTCCCGCGGAAAAGCATCCGTGGGCGTTCGGCCGCCCGGCGCGCGAGGTATGGTCCGACATCTGGCACATCGTCGGCCCGCAACTCGCTTCCGTGATGCAGCGTGGCGAGGGCGTCGCCTTATACGATCAGATGCTGCCGATGCTGCGGGGCGGCGCGGTATGCGAAACGTACTGGGACTATAGCTTCACGCCGATCCGCGACGAGCACGGGGCCGTGCTCGGCGTTTTGAATCAAGGTCACGAGACTACGGGGCGCGTGCTGTCGCAGCGTAACCGCGAAACCGAGCTTGCGCGATTCCAAGCACTGTTCGAGCAAGCGCCGATTCCGACCGCGCTACTGCAGGGCCCCGAGCATGTCTATGCAATGGCGAACGAAGCGTATCTGCGCCTGATCGGTCGACGGGACATCTTGCATAAGCCGGTAGTCGAAGCATTGCCGGAGATCATCGAGCAAGGCTTCGGAGACGTGCTCGATCGCGCGTACCGCAAGGGCGAAAGTTACGTCGCACGAGCGACGCCGATCATGTTGCGCCGAGATCCGATGCAGCCCGAAGAGGAGCGGGTGCTCGATTTCGTCGTGCAACCGCTCAAGGATGCGGCAGGCGGTGTCATCGGTGTTTTCGTACAAGCGATGGATGTCACCGAGCGGGCACGCGCGGAAGCGGCGCTGCGTGCAAGCGAGCACAACCTGCGCAAGTTGAACGAGCATCTCGAAACGCTCGTTGCCGACAGAACCAGCGAGCTCTCGGATGCGATCAAGACACTGCAAGCGCTCGTCAACCGGATGCGCACGACGCTGCAGACGAGCTTCATCTTTCAGGGCTATGTCGATCCAACCGGGAAACTGCTCGAAGCGAACGCGGAATCGTTGGCTGCTATCGAAGCCCAAGCGGAGGACGTGATCGGTCGCTACTTTTGGGATACGCCTTGGTTCACGGCGACACCCGGCATGCCGGCCGCCGTGCGCCAAGCGCTGATGCGAGTCGTGCGAGGCGAAGCGTTTCGCTCTCGAGTCGACATCGTTCTGCCGGGCGGCGTGCGCACATTCGACTTTTCGATGCGGCCGGTCAAGGACGAGCAGGGAGAGGTGATCGGCATCGTTGCCGAGGCCGTGGATCTCACACGCCTCATGCAAGCCGAAGAGCGCTTGCGGCAATCGCAGAAGATGGAGGCGATCGGGCAGCTCACGGGCGGCATCGCGCACGACTTCAACAATCTGCTGACCGGCATCATCGGCTCGCTCGACATGATGCAGAGACGCGTCGCGCAAGGTCACTACGACAGACTCGAGACCTACGCAAAGGCGGCACTCGCTTCGGCGAATCGCGCTGCCGCGCTCACGCATCGCTTGCTTGCCTTCGCTCGCCGTCAACCGCTCGATCCGAAGCCGGTCGATGCGAACGCGTTGATCGGGGAGATGCAGGACATGCTTCGCCGCACGCTCGGCGAGCGCATCCGGCTCAACGTGCTCGCGGCGGGCGCGCTTTGGCTGACGCGGTGCGACCCGAATCAGCTCGACAGCGCGATCCTCAATCTGGCGATCAACGCGCGCGACGCGATGCCGAACGGCGGGACCATCACGATCGAAACGAGCAATGTCGAAGTGCGCGAGTCGGATGAGGTTCAGGTGAGCCCTGGAGAGTACGTGTGCATCCGTGTGCAAGATACCGGCTCGGGCATGAGCGCCGATGTGATTGCGAAAGCGTTCGATCCATTCTTCACGACGAAGCCGCTCGGGCAAGGCACGGGCCTTGGTCTGTCGATGACCTACGGGTTCGTGCGGCAATCGGGCGGGGACATCACGATCAAGTCGACGGTGGGCGAGGGGACGGACATCCGGCTGTATCTGCCGCGATTCACCGGCGAGCCGGTGCGCGCGGAGCCAAGCGGTGCCGAGACGGGCCGGTATCGGACCTTGGGCCATCGTACGGTGCTCGTCGTGGAAGACGACGAGGTGGTACGGCGCCTGATCGTCGAGATGCTGGCAGAGCTTGGGTTTGCCGTGATCGAAGCGCGCGACGGTGAAGCCGGCATGGAGGCGCTACTGAGCGATCGTCGAATCGATCTGCTGATCACGGACGTCGGCTTGCCGAAGTTGAACGGGCGGCGCATGGTGGAGCTCGCGAAGGAGCACCGCCCGCGCCTTCGCACGCTCTATATTACGGGCTACGCGCAAGCGGATGCGACGATGGAGGATCTCGGCCCGCGCGCGGCGTTGGTCACCAAGCCTTTCCCGATGGAGGTGTTGGCACAGCGCATCCAGGAAATGATGTCGAGCTGAGCGCGCGATTCAGTCCGCAGCCCACAGTCTGCAGCTAGAGGTCGAGGGCGGTGCGGGCCGCGGGCTCTCTATAGGTTGCATCCGCGCGGACCGGCCGCAGAGCTCCGTTTCGGAGTTGATCGGGCGGCAACGGCGCAAAGATCCGCCAGCTTTGAGTCGGGTTCAACAAGGCCCAAAGAGGCGCAGCAATGCCGCGCCAGACCATAGGGGTGACGGGCTCAGGAGGCTCTCGTCGGCCTTCGACCTCGACCTCGTCCATGTCCGGGTCACGGGCTTTATCGAGAATGGCTGCAATCTGCTCGGGCGTGAAGAGCGATGCGATCGGAGGGATACGTAGATCGAGCGTGCGTGCGGCCGGCGTTTGGGGCGGATCGGACGAAGCCGCGAACTCCTCCGCGTAGACAAAGCTCGATGCCGTTGCGAGCGTAGCGCATGCTACGGTTGCATAGACCCCGTGGCGCATGACACGACCTCCCAAGATCCCCTTTGAACGTCAGAGTCGCAACTCCGACATTGGTTCCGTGCTCGAGTTGGCTACTTGAGCGACTCCCGGGCGATTTTGAGCGCCGCGTTCATGACGTCCTCGATCGAGGATTTCTTCTCGTACTCCGGGATATAGACCCACAGCTTGACGACATCGAGCGCGGCTTTGTCCGATGAGCCGCCGCCCAAGCCGCCGTTCACCTCGACCGACAACGCGCCGCTGCTCAGAAAACTGATAGTTCTGACTTCCAGATTCATGCGATCCATCCCTCCGGTGTCGTTTATGCTCGAACGCGCGGGTTCGGCCTTGTATGCACCCTTGAACCCTCGCAGCATGGTACGACCGGCGTCGCGCGAACCGTGACGCCGATACCAGTGTTAGACAAAAGTTCGAGTATCGGGCCGGATTCTGTCTAGTGGACATAGAACGCTTCTTACAAGACGAGCGCCTGCCTGCGGGCTATGCTGCCGTCGTCGAACACGTGCACAGGCCGCTTGCGGTGCGGATGCACAAACAGGCACTCGCCCGCGGACACTTCGTCGTGGGTCTGTGCGGCGCTCAGGGCAGCGGCAAATCGACGATGGCGCGGAGCCTATGGGCGCTGCTCGAATCCCAAGGCCTTTCTTGTGCGGTCGTGTCGCTAGACGACTTGTACCTGACGCGCACGGAGCGCGAGGCGCTCGCCGAACGAGC
>JAAYXG010000549.1 GCA_012516015.1 Lysobacteraceae bacterium
CGGCGCTGCTCCCGGACGACTATCTTACCGACATTCACTTGCGTCTGGTCTTGTACAAGCGCATCGCAGCGGCTGCGACCGCGGATGAGCTCCGCGAGCTCCAGGTGGAAATGATCGATCGATTCGGGCTGCTGCCGCCCGCCGCGAAGAACCTCTTCAGGATCGCCGAGATCAAGCAAGCGGCTCGCGCGCTCGGCTTGCGCAAGATCGACGTTGGGCCGGGCGGCGGCTCGGTCACATTCGAGCACGACACGCAAGTCGAGCCTGCGGTGCTGATCAAGTACGTCCAACAACACTCGCGCACGCATCGGCTCGATGGCGGCACGAAGCTACGCTTCTCGTTGAGCTTGGAGAAGGAAGAAGAGCGCTTCGCAGCCGTGCAGGAACTGATCGAGGCGTTGAGTCGCAAGGCGCCGCCGATCGCGGAAGCCCGTAAGAAGCGCTGACACCGAGCGTCATGACCGCCGAGTGTGTCAAACTTCGCCTTCCTCGAGGATCGTGAACGCCCATGTACGCTCGATTCAAAGCGCCCCTGAAACGCACAGCGCTCGTCGCCTTTCTCGCCGCCGTGACGCTCCTAGGCCCCGTGAGCGCACAGCAAACGACCGACAATCTCCCCCTGTACGATGTCGAGATCGTGATCTTCCGCCATCTCGCATCGGATGCGACGGAAGAAGTCTGGAGCTACGAGCTCTCTCGGGGCAAGGGAGGTCTCGAGATTCCGGAGGAGGACGCGACGCCTTTCGACCCGCCCGCTTCGGCGTCCGTGGAGCGTGCAATGCAGACGTTTCCTCCGCTCGCTGCCGGCCGGATGAAGTTGAGCGCGATCGAGGACTCGTTACGACGCAGCCGCAACTACCGTCCGCTCGCGCATTTCGGTTGGACACAGCCGGGTTATGCGAGGCACACGGCACCGTCGATCTCGGTCGATGAGCTTGTGCCCCCAGGATCGGGCGTGACGGGGCAGATCGCGCTGTCGCGTGGCCGCTATCTGCATCTCACGCTCGACCTGACGTTTGCGCCGCCGGACTCGCCGGACGAACGCTACGTGTTGCGTCATTCGCGTCGGATGCGCAGCAACGAACGTCACTACATCGATCATCCGAAGTTCGGGGTGATCGCGGTGATCACACCCAATTCTGGCTGATTGCGCGCCCGTGTCAGGTGTAAGGTGAGATTGGGGGTGCCCTTCTGACCTTACACGTTACACGTCACACCTCACACATTCTTTATTCGCACTCCCGGCTCACGACACGATTGCGACCTAGCTCCTTGGCATCTTTGAGTGCCTTCAGCGTCGCTTCGTAGACGCGCTCGACCGTAAGGTCATGAGACGGTACGAGGGAGACGACACCCGCGCTTGCAGTGACATAGCGCGAAACGATCGAGCGTGGATGATGAACCGCAAGGTCGCGCACGCGCCCGAGCACGGCGTCGGCCAGCTTGGACGCTTGCTCGAGATCCATGCCCGTCATCAGCGCCGCGATTTGGTCGTCGTCGAATCGGCCGCACAAATCGCTTGCACGACGAAAGCAGCCGCCGATCACGCGAGCGATGCGGCGGAAGGCTTGTTCCGCGCCTTGCCGTCCGAACACGTCGCGGTACAGCGCGAAGCAGTCGAGATCGAAGATGACGAAACTCAAGCGCCGCGACTCTCGCTGCGCGAGCGCCCAATCGCGCCTGACGAGCTCCTCGAAATAGGGACGGCGCAGCAATCCGGTCAGCTTGTCGTCACGCAAATAGGCGAGCATCGTCTGCGTGCTCATCGAGGGATCTCGCCCCTCGGTTCGCGACTCCGCTCGCGGTTCGGCCTGCAGCTTCTCGGTGACGTCGCGATGGAAGCTCGCGAAGTGCGTCAGCCCGCCGCTCGAATCGTGCAGCGGAACGATCGAAACCTCGTTCAAAAACATCGTGCCGTCTTGCCGATAGTTGCGGAGCACCGTCCGGCAGCCGCTGCCCTCGCGCACGGCATCGCGAATCTTCGCCACGCCTTCCTGCTCATGATCGTCCGCTTGGAGGAATCGCAGATTGCGTCCGCAGATCTGGGCACGGTTGTAGCCCGTGAGCCGCTCCATCGCGGCGTTGACGTAGATGACTTTGCCGTCCCGCTCGCTCAGGACGACACCCTCCGGCGCTTGCTCGACGAGCGCTTCGAACAGGCGCTGATCCGGGCTGCCGCTCAGGCCAGCTCTGATGTTGAGGGGTTCGACGCTCATCAAGAATCCAAGTGCAGCTGCGGGCGCTCCATACAAGCCTTGATCGCCGTGTCGCAGGCCTGCCACTCGGCCGAAGCGAAGAGGGCTTCTCGGGTCCATCCCGGCTTGCCGCGAAGTCGGGCCATGCGTACTTGACTGAGAGGATCCCCGCTCCCTCGCAAAGAATCGATGACTTGCAGCACACCTTTGCGATCGTTGCACAGCGAAAGTACGTCGCAGCCGGCCTCCAGGGCCGCCTCAGCCCGCTCGAGCGGCCCGCCGACGACGGCCGCCCCCGCCATGGAGAGGTCATCCGTGAAGATGGCTCCGTCGAAGCCCAGGCGGTCCCGCAGCTCGACCTGCATCCAATGCCGGGAGAACCCGGCAGGCATCCCATCGACCTCCGAGAAGATCACGTGGGCGGCCATGACCGAAGCGAGACCGTTATCGATCAGCCGCCGATAGGGGTAGATATCGTCATCCAGGTCAGCAAGGGGGCGGCGGTCCACAGGCATGGCGACGTGCGAATCGGGCACCACGGCGCCGTGGCCTGGGAAATGTTTGGCAGTCGCCGCCATGCCCGCTTGGCGCATCCCGCCCATATAAGCAATCGCGAGGTCGGCGACGACGCGCGGATCGCGGTGGAACGCCCGGTCGCCGATGACGGAGCTCACCCCATAATCGAGGTCGACGCACGGCGCGAAGCTCATGTCGATCCCCACCGCGCGCAGCTCGGCCGCCATCAGCCAGCCGCACTGACGAGCAAGCTGTCGACCCGCGGTCGCGTCGCGGTCGTATTCGCGCCCGATGAGGCGCATGGACGGCAACTCGGTGAAACCCTTGCGAAAGCGTTGCACGCGCCCGCCTTCGTGATCGACGGTGACGAGCAATGGGGGCGTACGAATCGCGCGAATATCCGCCGCGAGGCTCACGAGCTGCTCGACGCTTTCGAAGTTGCGCGTGAACAAGATGACGGCACCGACGAGCGGATGTGCCAGAAGCTCGCGGTCCTCCGCGGTGAGCGCGGTGCCCTGCACATCGATCATCAGCGGTCCGAGCGTCATGGAAGCAGAAGCGGTTGGCAGTCAGTGATTCGCGGTGAGTCAGAGGTACGCAGCTTAGCGGGCATGACGAGATGAACGTGCCTCAGGCGGCTAGCCGCTCCTCGTAAAGACCCCCATCGATTCTACGTGGGCCGTGTGCGGGAACATATCCATCACCCCGGCGGCTTCGAGCTCGAAATTGTGCTCGTTCACGAGCAGGCCCGCATCGCGGGCGAAGGTGCCCGGATGACACGAGATATAGACGACGCGCGTCGCCCCGGAGGAAGCGATCATCGGCAGCACTTCACGCGCACCGGCACGCGGCGGGTCGAGCAAGACTTTGTCGTACGGACGCTGAGCCCAAGCGGCCCGTGCGAGATCCTCAGCGAAGAGATCCGCGGTATGGAACTCTACATTGGCAAGTCCATTGCGCGTCGCGTTCTCTCGAGCCCTCGCGACGAGCGCAGCCTCGCCCTCCACTGCGGTGACGCTTGCGCCGCTCCGCGCGATCGGTAGCGAAAAGTTTCCCAAGCCGCAAAAGAGGTCCAGCACCCGATCCTCGGCAGTCGGTGCAAGCCATTCGACCGCTCGCTCGACCATGACCGCGTTGAGCACGCCGTTGACCTGGATGAAATCCGTCGGCTGAAACCGAATGGTGACGTCGAATGCCGACAATCGGTACTCCAGTGGGCTTGCTGTTCCCATGACCGGGGCGACCGTCTCATAGCCGCCCGGCTGTAGATACACCTCGATGCCATGCGCGCGTTGAAACGCCTCGAGCGATTCTCGATCCTGCGCCGTCGGCTCGTCGAGCACTCGGAACACCAGTGCGGTCACGCGATCTGCGACCGCCACTTCGATCTGTGGGATGCGCGCACGCAGACTGAGACTGCTCAGCAGTACCGACAATGGCTCGATCAGCTGCGCAACCGGCTCGGCCAGGATCGGACATGTCCTGAGATCCGCAATGAACGAGGAGCTTCGCTCGCGAAAACCGACGACGGTCTTTTGCTTCTTCGCGACCCACCGCGCGCCGAGCCTGGCACGACGCCGATAGTGCCAAGCGGGGCCCTGCAGCGGCGGCAGGATCGAGCTCGGCGCGACCTGACCGATACGCGAGAGCGCCTCGAGCAATCGGCGCTGCTTGAACGCGATCTGCTGCTCGGGTGAGAGATGCTGCAACACACACCCGCCGCAGACGCCGAAGTGGGGGCACTCCGGCTCAACGCGGTGCGGCGATGCACGCAGCAGGCTCGCGAGCCGCCCCTCGTCGAACGTCGGCGTGGATCTCGAACGCTGCCAGTGCACGCGCTCGCCGGGCAAGGCATCGTCGATGAAGACGGCCTTGCCGTCGATGTGTGCGACCCCCCTACCCTCGTGATCGAGATCCGTGACCTCCGCAGCTTCCGTGACGAGCTGCGGTGTCTTCCTTCGCGTCCTCAACAGTCAGGCTCCCGCCACGCCGCCAGGAACTCCTGGAAGTGCGGCTTCGGTTGCGCGCGCAGCGCCTCGCGCACGCGCGCGAGCTCCAGCAAGTACTCGTCTCGATTCATCCGTCCTCGGATCAACTGGAAGCGGCAGAAGACGAGAAAGGTATTGAGCACGTCGGTCTCGCAGTAGTTTCGAATGAGCTCGATCTGCCCATCGAGATAGGCCTCCCACACCTTGTCGCCGCTCATCCCGAGCTTGCCAGGGAAGCCCAACAACGTCGCCATTGCCTGCAAGCCGACTCGTGCGCGCGAGTGATAGCTCGACAGCACGTCCATGAGATCCAGGTGTCTCGTGTGATAGCGGTTCAAGTAATTGTTGTAGCGAAACGCCTGATCTTCATCGCCCGATTCCCAGTAGCGGGGTGCGACGATTCCGTGCCGCATCGCCCGATAGTGCAGGACCGGCAAATCGAAGCCGCAGCCGTTCCAGGATACGAGATCGGGCGTGTACTTCTCGATCCCGTCGAAGAAGCGTTGGATGATCTCGGCCTCGGGTGCATGGGGATCTCCAAGCGACCACACGCGGAACGTATCGCGCGAGCGCAGCGCAACGGAGATCGCGACGACGCGATGCTGCTCGTAGGAAAGGAACTCCGTCCCGGACTCCTCGCGCCGCTTTGCCTGCATCACATAGCCGACTTGCTTGTCGCTTAGATCATCGAGGCCGTACAGACGCCGCCCAAACTCCACGTCGGGAATGGTTTCGATATCGAATACGAAGAAGGTCATTAGGCTAGGGGTTCGCGACTAGGGGATCGGGGATAGTGAGGAACTCAGGAGGCCCAAGAAGACATAGAGGAACAGCGTGATTCTGACTATCCCCTGCCCCCTAGTCACGACCCCCTTCTCATGAGCACGGCGACTGCAACGACGAGACCCGCTTCATCCGTCAAGGTGATGTGTCCCTCGCCGACACCGAGTTTGTCGCACATGGCCTGCCCGCGCTCCGACCAGATGATTTCAGGGCGGCCCC
>JAAYXG010000550.1 GCA_012516015.1 Lysobacteraceae bacterium
CGGATGGAACGGTTCGCGCGGCTGGAAATCGATCGCGCCGTTCTTCACTTGCACGAGCACGTTCTCGCGGAACTGGCCGTCGAACGGTTCGAACTCGTTGTTCGCCTGCTTCGCGCGATCCTCGGGTTCCTCGTTCGAGTACACGAAGGCGCGCCACATCACGATCCCGCCGTACGGTGCGACGGCATCGGCGAGCATGTTTGCGCCGTCCGCGTGAGAGCGCCCGTAGTCTTGCGGTCCAGGCTGGCCCTCCGAGTTCGCTTTCACGAGGTAGCCGCCGAAGTCGGGAATGTGGCGATAGATTTCGGCCGTCTTCTGCTTCCACCACTCGCGTACGCTCGGATCGAGCGGATCGGCCGTCTCGAGCCCGCCGATCTCGATCGGCGCGCTGAAACGCGCGGTCAAGTAGACGCGAATGCCGTACGGACGGAACACGTTTGCGAGCGCCGCTGCCTTTTCGAGATACATCGGCGTGAGCGCCATCGCGTTCGCGTTCACGTTCGTGAGCACGGTTCCGTTGATCCCGATCGACGCATTTGCGCGCGCGTAGTCCGTGTAGCGCGGATCCAGATAGTCGGGGAGCTTGTGCCAGTCCCAGAGTGACTGTCCGGCATAGCCGCGCTCCACGGTGCGATCGAGATTGTCCCAATGATTCAGGATGCGGATCTGGATGCGGGGCGCCGAGACGATCGCGAGCTGGTCGATCGTCTGCTCGGTCTGCAGCAGCCTCAGAAAATGAAACGCCCCATAGAGCACGCCCACGTCGCTGTTCGCGGCAATGACGCTTGTCGGGCGGCCCTCGATCGTCGCACTGCGTAGTACATATCCTTCGGACCCGACGTCGCTCAAGGGCAGCTTCAGCTCCGCGACGATCGCGGAGGATTGGGGCGTGCCGAATACGACCGCGCCGGCTCGCACGACGCCCGTTTCGATCGGAACGTCCGTGCCAAGGAGCCCGGAGAGTCCTCGCTCGAGCTCGTCCTGCACGGCCTGCAACGTCGGCGAATCGGCGGCTCCGACGATATGCGTCACCGCAGCGCGATAGCGCTCGAGCGCTTCCGGGGCGGCTTGCGGATATCGCAGCCACAAGTCATAGCCATCCTCGGCTGCGGCGAGATGGGCGAAGAGGGTGCAGGCGAGCAGGGCGATCGAACGAAGTAGGCGTGAAGTAGTGTTCTTCATATCTCTTGATATCGAATCGTCGCGGAACGATGAGTGCGATACAGTGTAGCCGGCTCATCGCTTTTTATCCGGCGGAAAAGGAGTACAGAGGCGCCGCGCGGGTCGGAAACTAGGGTAGGATGCGCCCAAGAACAAGATTAGGCGGCACCCGGGCAGCCTGAGCTCTCGAGCGGCGCAAATCGTAACGCATGGCGAATGAAGTGAAATCCGGACGCCGCAAGGGAACGGCGGTCACGATCCACGAAGTGGCGCGCCGCGCAGGCGTTTCGCCGATGACCGTCTCGCGCGTCATGAACGGGAAGAACAACGTTCATGAAGCGACGCGAGCCGCCGTGCTGCGCGTCGTGCGTGAGCTCAATTACACGCCCAATCCGGCCGCTCGCTCGCTCGCCGGCGCGCAAGGTACGCGCATTGCGCTCATCTACTCGAACCCGAGTGCATCGTATTTGAGCGAGTTGCTCGTCGGTGCGCTCGACGGAGCGCACCGCAAAGGTGTGCAGCTCGTTCTCGATCGTTGGGGCGACTTGAAGCCTGCCGGAGAACGAGCGGCCGCGCGCAAGCTCGCGAAGGGGATTTCGGGCGTGATGCTACCGCCTCCCTTGTGCGAGTCGAAGACGATCTCGACGGAGTTCGTCGCCGCGAAGATTCCGGTCGTTGCGATCGCCGCCGGCCATTTCCGTGGCGACGTCTCGTGCGTACGCATCGACGATTTCCACGCCGCGAAAGAGATGACCGAGCATCTGCTGCGTGCCGGTCACACGCGAATCGGCTTCATCAAAGGTCACCCGAACCAAACCGCGAGCGAGCGTCGCTTCGCGGGATTTCAGGCGGCGATGGACGAGGCCGGGCTTGCAGCCGACCACACGCTCGTTGAGCAGGGTTACTTCACCTACCGCTCCGGATTGGAAGCGGCCGAAGTGCTGCTCACCAGAAAGCGTCCGCCCACTGCGATCTTCGCGAGCAACGACGATATGGCGGGCGCCGTCGTTTCCGTCGCGCATCGCAAGGGCTTCGACGTGCCGCGCGACCTGTCGGTCGTCGGGTTCGACGATACGCCCACGGCGACGACGGTCTGGCCGGAGCTCACGACGATTCGTCAACCCATCGCGGCGATGGCGGAAGTTGCGCTCGACCTGTTGTTGCGCGACATGCGCAGGCGCAAGGAGGGCCTTGCGCCGCTTGCGATCGACCATGTGGTCGCGCACGAGCTCGTCGTACGCGATTCGGTGGCGCCGCCTCGCGTCGAACAGCGAAGTCCTACACACTCACGGATCGCGGATGATCGAACATCTACCTAGAGATTGGCGAAGTGCAACGCTCGTCGGACGTTTGGAAACATCGGCGGGCCCGACTCCCATCGTCGTGCGAAACGGTCGCGCCTACGACGTGTCGCGTCGCGCACCGACGGTTTCGCAGTTGCTCAACACGTGGGACGGTGGTGAATTGCCGGAAGGCGAGGACCTGGGGCCGCTCGAGGCGCTCGGCCTTCGTCCGAGCTTCGCGGAGCCGCGCGAACCGCGACTGCTCGCGCCGGTCGACCTTCAATGCATCAAGGCATGCGGCGTCACGTTCGCGATCTCCGCAATCGAGCGCGTCATCGAGGAACGTGCGCGAGGCGACGCAGCGAAGGCGGATACGATCCGCACGGATTTGCGAGAGCGCGTCGGGTCGGATATTCGCTCCGTGAAACCCGGCTCCGAGGCCGCGCAGCGCCTGAAGGAAGCGCTGCTTGCGGACGGTTTGTGGTCGCAGTATCTGGAAGTCGCGATCGGCCCCGACGCGGAAGTCTTCACGAAAGCGCCGGTGCTCTCGTCGGTCGGGTGGGGCGACTGGATCGGCGTACGCTCGGACTCCGCATGGAACAACCCAGAGCCGGAGATCGTGCTCGCGTGTACGAACACGGGGCGTATCGTTGGCGCGTCCCTCGGCAACGACGTCAACCTGCGCGATATCGAGGGTCGCAGCGCGCTGTTGCTGGGTAAGGCGAAGGACAACAATGCCTCCTGTGCCATCGGGCCGTTCATCAGGCTCTTCGACGGGAGCTTCACGCTCGATCACGTGCGCAAGTGCGTCGTGAGCTTGGCGATCGAAGGCGAAGACGGCTTCAAGCTGGAAGGATCGAGCTCGATGGAATTGATCAGCCGTACGCCCGAAGAGCTCGTTGCACAGACCATCGGCAAGCACCATCGATACCCGGACGGATTCGCGTTGTTCTTGGGGACGATGTTTGCGCCCATCGTCGACCGCGATGCGAAGGGGCTCGGATTCACTCACAAGCGCAACGATGTCGTCCGCGTATCGACGGAGTATTTGGGTACGCTCGAGAACAAGGTTACGACGTGCGAAGCCGCGCCTCCGTGGACGCTAGGCATCGCGGACCTGATGAAGAATCTCGCGCAGCGCGGATTGCTGTAGGTCGGAATTTAGTCCGACCCGCGGAGCGCGCTTTCAGATCGATCTGCGCTTCGCAAGCTCTTCGCGCTTTGCCGCGAACTCGGAGCGGGCGCGTTCGAGCGCATCGGTTTCGGTCGCGCTCAGCATCGAGTTGATCACGCGATCCAAGTGGCTGCGCATCGCAGCGCGGGCCGCCTGCGGGTCGCGTGCCTTGAGCGCCTGCAGTATCCGGCTATGATCGTCGAAGCGGGGTTGCACGCCCGCATCGCGCGCCCGATCGAACATCTTCATGCACATCGGCGACTTGTAGCGCATGTCCCAGAGCGTCTCGATGACGCTCGCGATCGCGGAGTTGCGCGTCGCTTCCGCTATCGCAATGTGAAAATCGCGGTCCGCGCGCTCGCCCACCTCGCTCGTCGCATTGGCTTCGAGAATCGCGAGCAACTCTTCGAGCTTTGCGATCTCCTCATCGGTGATAATCGCTGCCGCAAGCGCCGCCGATTCGCCTTCGAACAGCCGGCGCGCTTCCGTGACTTCGAACGGACCGATGTCCTGCTCGGTGGCGTTCGTCTCGGGCGGCGCAGCCTCTACGACATAAATCCCCGATCCTCGCCGCGCTTCGACGATGCCGCGGATCTCGAGCGCGATCATCGCCTCGCGCACGGTCGGCCTGCTGACGCCGAATTCCTCCGCGAGCTCGCGCTCGGGCGGTAATCGTTCGCCACGGGGATACTTGCCGCTGCGAATCTCGGCGACGATCGAGTTCGCGACGCGCTGATACAGCTTCGGGCTTGTGCCGACTTCGATTTCCATTGATGAGGATCTTGTATCGGTCTATCTAATTCGTCGTCGTCGCGATTGTATAGATTACAGAATGCACAATCGAATCGACGTCCGCTAGGTCAGGCCAGTCACTCGGAGCATTCGAGCGCGTCAAGGACCGAGCAAAAAAGACTTGTCGCTTCTACGCACGCGCAAGTATTCCACTAAGTCTCGCAGATTTCGG
Organism: Lysobacteraceae bacterium; assembly: GCA_012516015.1. Lineage (GTDB taxonomy): Bacteria > Pseudomonadota > Gammaproteobacteria > Steroidobacterales > Steroidobacteraceae > Steroidobacter. The sequence continues at coordinate 4,583 of JAAYXG010000550.1, forward strand.
AATTTCTGACGGTCTGTGGCAATTTCACTGCAATTGACACTGCCCGAAACGCGGTCACAAAATCAATCACGGTCAGGCCAATGCGTACCTTCGCCCCAAGCTTCTCTAGGGGCAATACGCAGCCTTCCGGAAGGGCCTTTACGTAGGGC
>JAAYXG010000551.1 GCA_012516015.1 Lysobacteraceae bacterium
ACGCGCTCAATTTTCTCAACGCGACGATCAACGACGTAGAACTCGGCAGCTCGCCGAGCGCGATGATCAACAGCTTTGCCAATGCGATGCAAAGCTACTCGGCGCAGCCGCATAGCTTGCTGGCGGCAGAAGCCGCTGTCCGCTCGGCGCGAGATCTCGCGGACGGGCTCAACAACGCGGCCAAGACGATCCAGCAGGTGCGCAACGAATCCGAAACCGGCATTCAAGCGTCTGTCGATCGGATCAACTCGCTGCTCGACCAGTTCAAGACGACGAACGAAATGATCGTGAAGGGCACGATCATGGGCTCGGACGTCACGGACTACCTCGATCAGCGCGACGAGATCCTTGCGAATTTGTCGAACGAGATCGGCGTGCGCACGGTGACGCGCGAGAACAACGACATGGTCATCTATACAGATGGCGGTGTGACGCTGTTCGAGAAATCGCCGCGGAAGGTCGAGTTCGACCGTACCGTCAACCTGACGCCGGGCCAGCCCGGCAATGCCGTTTTCATCGATGGCGTGCCGGTGACAGGCGCCAACGCGACGATGCCGCTGCAGAGCGGGCGCCTGGTGGGCCTCGTTGCGGCGCGCGATGAAATTTCTCTAACGTATCAAGCGCAGCTCGACGAGATCGCGCGGGTTATGATCACGTCGTTTGCGGAAGCCGACCAGTCCGGCGGTGGCGGGCCGGATCAGGCCGGACTGTTTACGTGGTCAGGGGCGCCGGCCATTCCGGCCGCCGGTACGCTGGTAGCGGGTCTCGCCAGCCAGATCAAAGTGAACGCGGCGGTCGATCCGGATCTGGGTGGCGATGCGATATTGCTGCGCGACGGCGGGATCAACGGCGCGAATTACGCGTACAACACCGCGAACGAAGCGAGCTATACGGATCGGATCGACGCGCTGATTGCGGGCATGGGCGACACGCATGCCTTTGCGCCGGAAGCGAAGCTTGCAGCGGGCTCCACCATCGGCACGTTTGCATCATCTTCGGCCGCGTGGTTGCAGGAAGCGCGCAAGGTTGCCGACGAAGGCTACGCATACCAGAGCACGCTGTTTCAAAGATCGTACGAGTCTTTTTCGAACCTGACCGGCGTCAATCTGGAAGAAGAGCTTGCGCTGATGCTCGATCTCGAGCGCTCGTTCCAGACGTCATCCAAGCTGGTTGGCGTGATCGACACCATGTACAATTCTTTGCTGGCGGCGATCAGGTAGGCCATCGATGAAAACGACACCTGTTTCGACCATGGGCCTGATCAACGCTTCGCGCGAGATGCGGACCAATCTGCAGTTCAAGATCGCGGAAGGGCAGAAGGAGGCGAACACCGGGCGCTATGCGGACGTCGGGGTGAGCATCGGATATCTCACCGAGCGCACGCTTTCTCTCCGCAACGACCTCGAGCGGTTGCAGACCTTCAAGGATACGAACGCCGTTGCTGCTTCGCGGCTCGAACTCACACAGACGCAGCTCGACGGTATGGCGGGTTCCGCGCAAGAATTTCTGACGTCGCTGATGGCAGCGCGTTCGTCGCGGTCGAGCGCGAACGTCGCCGTGTCGGATGCGAGGTCCAAGATGACGGCGTTTGCCGCATCCATGAATACGGCCGTTAACGGCGCCTACCTGTTCGCCGGCGTGAACACCGATGTGAAGCCGCTCGGCGACACTTTTGCCTCAGATGTGCAAACGGCGGTGCAGGCGGCCTTCGCCACCGCGTTTCCCGGGCCGGTCGAAGATATCAACGCCGCGGATATGAAGGCGTTTTTGGACGGCCAATTCGCTGCGCTGTTCGATAGCGCGAATTGGACGACCAGTTTGTCTCAGGCGTCCGATCAAAACATCACGAGCCGCATC
>JAAYXG010000552.1 GCA_012516015.1 Lysobacteraceae bacterium
AGCTGCCGGGAGGTGAGATCGATGTGTCCGGCGGGCAAGCGGACGCGGCGGTGACGTTCAGGACGGTCGATCCGCGCACCACGTTCGAGATCACGCCTCGCGTGCGCTCAACGTATTTTCCGGATGAGCCGGACGAGGACTCGACCGACTATTTCCTGGGAGGATTGTTCCACGACGAGACGCCCAGGCGCCGCACGGGGATCGGTGCCGACTTCGCGCAGGAGGATGTCTCGCGCAGCGAGTTTCCCGGTGCCGATATCGATGGAGACCTTGGAAATCCGGACGATCTGGACTCGGGGCGCATCATCGAGCGCAGCCGTCGAGATCTGATCCGAGTCGCGCCTTATTTTTCGTACGACGTGTCGCAGCGCTACACGTTCGATCTGGATGCGCGCTACATCGACGTTTCCTACGACAAAACGGCAGCCGGATTCCAGCAGGACTTCAGCGAGGCGGGTGTCACTGCGGGTGCAGCAATTCGGCTGTCGCCACGATCGAGCCTGGCTTTGCGCGGCACGGCATCGAGATACGAGACGTCGTCCGACTACGATGCCTACGGGGGGCTCCTGGAATGGATCACCGACTACTCGCAGACTTCGCGCTTCTATATGCGTATCGGTGGCCAGCAGACCGAGCCCGAGAACGGCGACAGTGAGAGCAGCGTCATCGCCGGCATCGGCGGGCGTTGGCAAAGCCAGCGAAACCGCCTGTTCCTGGACTTGACTCGAACGGTCGGTCCGGTCGCCGCGGGAACCATCGTCGAGCGCCACCAGTTGCGCTTTCGGCTGAACCACGACATTTCGGAGCGTGTCACGACCGTGCTGGGGGCTCGCTTCAGTCGCGATGAATCCATCGAGGAGCTCAGTACGTACCCGACCCGCGAGTACGCCGCGGCCGAAGCCGGTATCGAGTGGCGGATCCGACGCCAATGGGCGCTTGCCGCAACCTACACCTACCGGTGGCAGGAATACGAAGACGAGGTTTCGGATGCGAGCGCGAATGGGTTCAAGATCGGCATCGTGTACGAGCCAAGACGAACGGAATAGCCCATGAATGTGCAAGGTTCATCCCCGATCGAAGCCAATGGCCAGGCACCTGGCTTCGCGGAGTATTTGGCTATTCTCAAGAAGCGCCGTCGTCTGCTGCTCAATATCGTCGTACCGATCGCGGCGCTCGGAGCGCTGCTCGCGATCACCTTGCCGGACGTCTATCGCTCCGTCGCGCTGATCGAGATCGATGAGCAGCAGACAATGCAGAACATGCTCGCGCGCGGGCCCTCGAACGATCAGGAACAGGAGTACGCCGATCAGTATGTGCAAAGCCTGAGCACGCGCGTGTTGAGTGACGCGAACTTGCGCCGCTTGCTCCAACAGCACACGCTCTACGATACCGGCGAAAGCGAGCGCGAGCTCGTGAGCCGACTGCGTCGGGATATCGACGTGAGCATCGTCACGGCGCGCATTCTGGATCCGAGGACCGGGCGAGAGCGCGAAGTCGTAAGCGCCTTCAACATCGGCTACGACAACCGCGATCCGAGGCGCGCTTACGAGGGGGCGAGTTGGCTAGTGAACGCGTTCCTCGAGGAGAATCGCCGCGATCGGCAGCGAGTCGCCGCCTCGGCGGCGAAGTTCTTCGCGGCCGAAGCGGATCGCTTGGGCAAGCATGTCGCCGCGCTCGAGAATCGTCTCGCCGAGTTCAAGGCGAAGAACCAAGGCAGTCTTCCGGATCTCACGGGCGTCAATCTCAACGTGATGGCGCGCACCGAGGAGGACATTCAGAACATCGAGATGCAGATGCAGGCACTGCGGCGCGAGCGTGTTTTCCTGATGGCGCAACTCCAGCAGGCGAGCGCCGCGGCGCCCGAGACCGCGACCTTGCGTCAGCTCGAGGAGGAGTATCGCCGCAAGAGCGTTTCATACGATGAAAGCCATCCCGACATGATCTCCTTGCGCCGCCAGATCGAGCAGCTACGCACGGGCGGCTCGGTGGCGGGCATGACGCTCCAGCAGCAGTTGCAGAATCAGCGGGCGATTCTGAGCGAGGCGCGTCAGCGCTATAGCGACGATCATCCGGATGTGAAAAGGATCTTGAGGAATATCGAGGCGCTCGAAGCGCGCATCGCATCCGGCGAGACGGCCGATCGCACTCTGTCCTCCGACTCGCCGATGGCAGTGCAGCTTCGGACCCAACTCAATGCGACCGACTCGCAATTGGCCGCCCTTCAGGCGCGCAGCGCCGAGTTGCGCGCGAAGTTGACGGAATTGGAGAATCGCTTGAGCGCGGCCCCGGAAGTCGAGCGCGAATTTCAGGAAGTGACCCGCGACCTCGCGGGCGCCCGCGCGAAGTACGACGAGCTATTGAAGCGTCAGATGGACGCGGAAGTCAGCGAAGCGGCGATTGCCGGCGGTACGGTCGATAAATTCCGCGTTGCACAGGAGCCCGTCGTGCCCCGCACGCCCGCGAAGCCCGCGCGTCTAGCGATCTTCCTGGTTTCGCTGGTGCTCGCCGTCGCTCTGGGATTCGCCGCAGTGGTCGCCGCGCAATTCCTCGATCAAACGGTGCGTGGGGTGCGCGATATTCGCGACATCCTCAACGTGACGCCGCTTGCCGCGGTGCCCGAGATTCAAACTGCGGGCACGCTGAGTTTGCGGCGACGGCAGGCTGTAATATTCGTCGCACGAACGGCCGTCGGCCTCGCGATCGTCTACTACGTCACGTCGCAGTTCTTGTTCTGAACGATCAGAGGGCACGGTTGCATGAGCATCATCGAAGAAGCTGTCCGCAAGTCTGCCGAAAAACGTCATCGCTTGGGGACCGCGGAGCCTCTCCATGGTCGCGCCCGCGTCCGGCGCCCCGCAACGGCTCCAATCGACATATCGGCGGCTCGGAGCTATCGGCACGTTACGCTGGATCCGAGTCTGCTCGAGCAGAATCGGGTGCTGCCGCGCATCATCGACCAATCGGCGCTTCGTGCCTACAAGATTCTGCGTACGAGAGTGCTGCGGCGGCTCGAAGCAAACCAGTGGCGCACGTTTGCCGTGAGCGGCGTCACCGCGGGCGAAGGCAAGACGTTGACTGCCATCAACCTCGCGATCGCGATGTCGCAAGACGTGAATACGCTGGTGTTCTTGGTCGACTTGGACTTACAGCGCCCGCGCGTCGCGAGTTACCTGGGAATCACCGGACTCGGCGGCGAGACGGGATTGAGCGACTATCTGCTCGGCGAAGCGACGATCGACAGCATCATCTATTCGCCGAACATCGAGCGGCTCGCGGTGATACCGAACTTTCAGCCGGTCGCGCAATCTTCCGAGCTCTTGTCCTCGCCGCGGATGCTCGACCTCATGCACACGCTCGAAACCGAGACGCCGAAAAGAGTCATCATTCTCGACATGCCGCCCGTTCTCGCATCGGACGACGTACTTGCGTTCTCTCCGCAACTCGACGGTTTGTTGCTCGTCGTGGGCGAGGGAGCGACAAGCCGCGATAGTCTGCGCAGCGCGAAGGAAGTGCTCGCGGAGATGAACTTGTTGGGCGTCGTGCTCAACCGTTCCGCGGAGCGTGACGACAGCGCGTACTACTCATACGGCCAGCCCACAAAGGGCTAGCAGGGGATAGTGATTAGGGGGTAGGGGACAGTCAGAGCGCACGCACGCGTGCTTTCTGTTTCTGACTACCCCCTATCCCCCGCCCCCTACCCCCTGCTCACGGCGGTACCGGCATGCGCCGCAGTGAGCTGTGCGCGCATATCCTCGCGGGATTGCCCCTCGATCATCATCCGATACCAGAGCTCCGCATTGATGAGCAGCCACAGACGATTGCCGTGATCGTGCGTGCGGCGTGCTTGCTCGTGAACGAGCTTGCGAACCTCGACGCCGTTCAAGATGCCGGCGGCGACGAGTCGCGAGTCGCGTAAGCAAACCTCGTAAAGTCGAGAGTACGCATCGCGCAGCAGATAGGGCAGGGCGGAGGAGAATCCCTGTTTCGGACGATTCAGGATCTGCTGCGGCAGATAGCGCATCGCGAGACGGCGTTGGATATGCCTCAGCGTGCCGCCGCGCACCTTCATCGAGCTCGGAATGCGCGCGGCGAATTCAGCGAGCTCATGGTCCATGAACGGGCTTCGAGCCTCGAGTCCGTGCGCCATGCACATGCGGTCGGTGATCATCACCGGATGATTGGGCAGACGCACCGTGCTGTCCGCATAGAGCATTCGGTCGAGCGCGTCCCCGGCGGCCTGCTCGTACGGCACGCGAATGGCGGCTTCGGCATCGAAGGTCGCGAGTCGCTCGCGCGCGTCGGGCGTAAAGAGCTGCGCTCGGCGCTCGCGATCGAAGTAGAAGTAGGTCAAGCTCTCGGCGTAGCGAGCGCCGCCTTCATGAAACGATAGGTGATGGAGCCACCGTAGCTTGTGCCCGGCGCTCTTGTACCAACCTGCAGTCGGGATCAACGAGAACGCGGGCTTGAGCACGCGCGTGCGTAGGCTCGCAGGTACCTTGCCGTAATGGCTCGCATAGACATTGCCGTAGTAGCGGTCGTAGCCTCCGAAGAGCTCATCTCCGCCATCGCCGCCGATCGCGACCTTCACGTGCCGACGCGCGAATTCGGCAAGCATCCAGGTGCACAGCGACAGCGGATCCGACGGCTCATCGAGCGCCCAAATAAGATCCGGAAGTCGCTCGGCGATCCGCGCGTGAATACGTCCTTCGTGGTGGGCCGTGCGATACATCTCTGCGACCCGTCGTGCCTCAGGCGCTTCGTCGAACTGGGCGTACTCGATACCCATCGTGAAGGTGGGCAGCTCGTGCACGCCCACCTTCTTGGCGAGCATCGCGACGAGCAGGCTCGAGTCCATCCCGCCGCTCAAGAACGCGCCGACCGGCAGGTCGCTGACCAAATGGAGCCGCAAGGTCTCTTCGATCTTTGCCTCGAGCTCATCGACCAGCTCTTCTTCGGAAGCGGTCCTTTTCGGCGCGTAAGTGAGCGTCCAATAGCGCCTCACTGAGGGCTGTCGGCCGTTCTCGATCGTGAGGAAATGGCCCGGCGGGAGCTTGTGAATGCCCTCGAACATCGACAGCGGCGCCTCGATGAGACGAAGCGCAAGGTATTGCTCGAGCGCCGCGAGATCGATCGTCGGACGTCGATTGTCGCGCGCCAGAAGCGCTTTGATCTCGGAGGCGCACGCGAAGCCTCGATCATCCTGCCGGTAGTAGAGCGGCTTCTGGCCCAGATGATCGCGCGCCACCAACAGGCGCCTGCGGCGCGTATCCCAGAGTGCGAATGCGAACATGCCGCGAAGGTGCTTGAAGAGCCCATCGCCGTAGCGCTCATAGAGCGCGATGATGACTTCGCAATCGCTGTTCGTGAGGAAGACATGTCCGCGTCGCTCGAGATCGCGCCTGAGCTCTCGATAGTTGTAGATCTCGCCATTGGCGACGAGGCGGATCGAACCGTCGTTGCTGCGCAGCGGCTGTGTGCCGCCCCTCAAGTCGATGATCGAAAGCCGCCGATGACCCAGTGTCGCGAGCTCATCGTGATAGATACCCTCGCCGTCGGGGCCTCGATGTCGGAGCGCATCGAGCATGCGGCGTATCGATGCTTCGCGGCTGGCACGATCATCGGAGAGAAGCGCTGCGATACCGCACATGGGAGGGCGAGGGGCTAGGGGCTCGGGGTTGGGGTTACGGCAAGAGCGCGCTCGGCATGCGATATCTCGGCGCTACGGCGAAGGGGAGACTGCGCCGCGCCGCGTGGCAGCAGTTGCGCGTTTGGCGATCACATCTTCGAAAATCTGCTCGTAGCGCGCGGCGCACGTATCGATGAAAAATTGCTCCACGCGCTCGCGATTCCGTGCTCCGTGAGCACGTCGCGTGTCCGGATCGGCATACAGCGCGAGCAGCGCTTCTTTGAAGCGTTGCTGGTCGTTCAATGGAACGACGTGGCCCGTTTCGCCGGTCGCGAGAAAATCGGTCTGACCGCCACGGTCATAACAGACGACCGGTAGGCCCTGAGCCATCGCTTCGAGAAACACGAGCCCAAAGCCTTCGTGTTGGCTCGTCGAGACGAACGCGTCGGCGACTTGCAGCGCCGCATGCTTTCGTGCATCGGAAACCTGTCCCACGAGATGCACGCGATTCGCGAGGCCGAGCGCGCTCGCACGACGAGCGAGCGCGTCGGCCTCGGGTCCGCTGCCGAGGATGAGCAAGTGAGCGTTCTCGATGCGCGTTGCCGCAAGAATGTCGATCAGCTGCGCCGTCGCTTTGCGCGGGACGAGGCGACCGACCGTTACGAGCACGAAGGCAGTCTCGGGCAGGCCGAAATCTGCGCGTTTCCCGGATCGCGTCTGGTTGGGACGATCGATTCCCAAAGGGATGAGCGTCGTGGCCCGGCCGACACCGTAGATCGAGCGGACGCGTCGAATCGTGTCTTGCGATTGCCCGACGACTGCGTCGGCTGCTCGGAGCAGCCAGCGCACTGCCGCGCGCATGGGTGCATGCCGATGCGGCGAGCTGGCTTTGCTGGGATCGAACAAGTCGCCGCCGTGAATCGACAGCACGTTGGGTATCCGGTGAATGCGCGAGAGCGCGTGGCCGAGCGGGCCGGTCGGCACGACGAAATGCGTGTTGATGATATCGAACGCAGCGCGGCGGCCGAGCAGTATGCCTCGCACGAAGCCGCTCGGCAGATACGCGAACATCGAAGGGAAATTGGCGACGGCGAGGTCCTTGCGGAAAAGGACCGGTACTCGAATGACGCGCACGCCCTCCTCATGCGCAACGGCCGGCAACGCTCCGGCACGCGAGGTAAGCACCGTGACTTCATGTCGCCGTGCAAGCTGTCGGGCGAGCGACGCCATCACGACGCCCCCGCCGCCCCCGAGCGGCGGATACTCGTAGTTGCAGAATAGGATCTTCATAGCCCCGAGCGGAGCAAGAATGATGCCGGAGTCCTATAGGGGCTCGGGGCCCGGGGCTAGTGGGCGACGCGATCCGCTCGACTGCAAGCCACGAAGTTATCGGATGCCGAGCCGTTATTTCCAACCCAAGCCCCGAGCCCCACGCCCCTGGCCCTTCAATGGAACCCAACCCTCCGCTGCCGTATTTACAAATCTGTTGTCGGTCTTTCCAAGGATCAAATGATGAATGTGCAGCCGCTAAGACCCGACCTCGCCGCGCGTCGTCGTTTGGCGGCGAAACTCGAGCCGTTCGATTCGTACTGGCAGGCGCCGGAAGATATCGACAGCGGCTACGATTCATTCGCTGCATATTATCGAGCGAACTATCTGCCGCATTTGCCCGAGAACCGCGCCGCACGCATCCTCGTCGTCAGCTGCGGTCCCGGCTATCTACTGAATGTGCTCGCACGAGCGGGGTATCAGAACGTCGTCGGCATCGACTCGGATCCCGCGAAGGTCGAGCATGGGCGCAGACGCGGTTTGCCGTGCGAAGCGGCAGAAGCGTTTCCGTTCCTCGAGTCGAAGCACGGGGAATTCGACGTCATCATCCCCGAGCAAGAGCTCAATCATCTCACGCACGATGAAACCATCGAGTTCCTGCGCTTGTGCCACGACGCTTTGAGGCCCGGCGGACGCATCATCGTGTACGCCATGAACGGTGCCAATCCGTTCGTCGGTGCTGAAAATCTTGCGCACAACATCGATCATTTCTACATCGTGACGGAGTACAGCCTGACTCAGCTGCTCGAATTGGGCGGGTTCCGCGACGTGCGTCCGTTCCCGCTCGCGCTCTATGTATTCTGGAAGAATCCTCTGAACTATGTAGGGCTCGCCGTGACGAGCGTGCTCGAGTTCCTCATGCGCATCGTGTTCAGGCTGTACGGGAAGAAGGTGCGCGTGCTGAGCAAGAAAGTGGCGGCGGTAGCCGTGCGCTCATAGGGCGCTCGTCGAGGTGTGCGGCTCGACGCTCGTCAGTCGTCGTCGAGGATCGTCGCTCGTGCGGTGCTGCCGTTCAGACGGCCGCCTCTTATCACTTCCAATTCCACGGTGAAAGTCTCGTCGCCTTCCTTTGCCGCGTCGTTGCGCAGTGGCACGTAGATGGCTCGTTGCGTTTGCCCCTCGAGAAACTCGACCGTTCCCATGGCGTCGGAGGCAAAATCCACGCCCGCCTCCGCTGTGTCGCTGACCGCTCGCCAACGGACTAACACGCGGTGGTCGAGCGGTTCCGATCGTCGAATGATGAACACGGCGGCCAATGAGCTCTCGCTCGTTGCGATGTTGGGCGACTCGAAAGAGATTTCGCTCACCGGCATCGGAGTTCGCCGCTGCGTACGTGCCGCGTCGACTGCAGATCTTGCCGACCGTTCATCTACGTTCGATTCAACCAAGCTGCCCTCGCTGACTTCGAATCCCGGTGCGGAATCCGAACCTCTTCCATCGCCATGGGCGCTGTCGGTCAGGGGTGCGCCCATGATCCCGGCGGGTAGTTGCGCAGTTGCGATCGCGGCTTCGGCGTGTGTGGGAGTCGACTTCTCGGATTCGCCCGTTCCGATCTGCTCCTCGGACTGATGCCGCGTGCCGAGGAACATGAGCCCGAGTGCACAGGCGAGGAAAGCGAAGAATCCCCAACTGCGCTGCGGCGCCAACTCCTCGTTCGGCGCCGATCGGATCGCTTGGGATTCGTCGCGCGATGATGCGCTGTGCGTTTCGCCTGGAGGTTCCGTTTGCGCCGAGGCGGTCGTTGCCGCTCCGCTCGTAAGCATCCTCGCGAGCTTCTCGATGTCGTTCGGACGTTCCTCTCGGTCCCAG
>JAAYXG010000553.1 GCA_012516015.1 Lysobacteraceae bacterium
CGTCTTCCTCCGCGGACCAGGGCTTGCCTACGTTCGGTAGCCCAGGCGTGCGTACACGTACCTCCTTCGATGCCGAGGAGGCTGGTAGCGACCCCTTCTCCAACGCACGCGCCGCGACGAACAGCGCCCGCACGATCTCCGGCGATTGATACGGGCTGTCGGACGCGAACACTTCACCGGTGAGCGGGTTGACTCCGTTCGCGAGCGTCGAGACGATGTTGAGCGCTTTTGTGTGATCCATGGCTGCTTTACTCCGTTTGGACGGTGAGTGATTGCCCGAGCGCGGCTGCAAGGGCGCCTCGCCTGATTGAAGCGCAACCCGAACGACACGAATCGATGACAAACTATGTAAACATCCAGTTATGCACGGTCGGCGCCGCCGAACGCATACGTCGCTGACCCCTATCGACTCTCATCACCTTCGGACACGCTAAGCCTGTCGATGCGCGCCTTCTTTCTTTTCGTCGCCCTCCTCGCAGGTGCCCTCGTCCTGGCATCGGCGCTCACGTATCCCGCGTGGCTCATCGTCAGCACGATTTAAGTCGAGCCGGTTCATCGTGTCATGCATCGCGTGGCGATGTTGCTGGCGCTGATCGGGCTCATCGTCTTGACACGCCGATTGGGCTTGTCCAATCGCGAATCGATGGGCTACGGAATGCCGCGATCACGGTTCCTGCGCCAACTCGCCGTCGGATGGATCGCCGGCTTCTTGTTGATGATCCCGCTCGTCGCGTTTCTGCTCGGCTTCGATATTCGCGACGCGAGACCCGCGTTGGAAGGCCGCTGGATCGAGGTCGCGATCGGGGGCATCGTTTCCGGCTTCGTCGTCGCGTTCATCGAAGAAACGTTCTTCCGTGGGGTCCTCTTTAGCGCCGTGAAGAGCACGTCGAGCACGGCTGCAGCCATGCTCGCGCCGAGCCTCTTGTACGCGGCTTTGCACTTCCTCGGCGGGCGGTTGCGCGTTCCTCCTGAAGAGGTTGGCTGGGAACACGGGTTTCTCGTGTTGGCGCGTCTGTTCGAACGCTACGCCGAGCCGCTCGCATTCGTCGATTCGTTTCTCGCGCTGCTGATGCTGGGCGTACTGCTGGCTCTCATTCGCCTACGCACGGGAGCCATAGCCGCGTGCGTCGGATTGCACGCCGCAGGAGTGTGCACGATTGCAGTGCTGCGAAAAGCCACCGAGGTGAACCCGAGCGCCGAGCATGCGCATTGGGTGGGCAGCTACGACGGCGTCATCGGTTGGGCCGCATTGCTCTGGTTCATCGTCATCGCGTTCGCCTACCAGCGCTTTTCCAAGACCCGAGCTGTCGAAACGCAGAAATAAGGTCACTCGCGTGCGCCCATGAAACCGGGAACGTGAACGCTGAGATAGCGAAGTCGATCGAGCGGATCATCCATCGCGAGACAAGCTTGCCGCGTCGACAAATCGAGCGGCAGCAACTCGGCAAGCCGCGAGCTCAGCCAGCTCGCATCCTCGAGACGCGGTGCCATGTCGTGGTAGAGCGCGCTGACCTGCGAATAAAGGCCGTTCGCGAGCGCCGCGAGAGACTCGAGCTCGGACGGGACAGCGACGGGCTCCTCCTCGATCAGGAGCTCGGCTCGAGCAATGTTCAATCCGTCCTCTTGTACGCTCACGGACAGGATGCGAAATCGCTGCTCGCCACGCGCCGCGATGCCGAGCAATCCGTCGTGCAGCCGCTCGAAGTCTTCTATCCGCGCGGTCGTGCCGATCGAAACGGTTTTGGCGGGCCCGACTTCCTTGCCCTCGACGATCAGAGCGACGCCGAAGGGCATATTCTCGCGCATGCAGCGCCCGATCATATCGACATAGCGCGCTTCGAAGATGCGCAGCCGAAGAGGACCTCCCGGAAACAGCACCGCGTGCAGTGGAAAGAGCGGGAGTTGCACGATGTCCATTGGACCTTTGGACGTGTGGACGTGTGGACGTCAGCGTACGTGGCCCACCTTCCGACGTCTACACGTCCACACGTCTGCTAGTGATCCGCACGCTCCCTCAATCGCGTGAGCAGCTTCTCGTGGATGCCGCCGAAACCGCCGTTCGACATGATCAGCACGTGATCCCCGGATCTCGCCGTCTCGACAAGCGTCGAGACGAGACCGTCGATATCCGTCGCAACCTGCGCGCGAGATCCGAGCGGCGCGACGCTTTCCGACACATCCCATTGAACGCTCGGCCCTTGGTACATGAAGACTTGATCGGCGCCCGCGAGCGCTCGCGCGAGCGCTTC
>JAAYXG010000554.1 GCA_012516015.1 Lysobacteraceae bacterium
AACGCGGGCAAAGATTCGAGATGCGCAGCGACAGCGGCGATCGTGGGAAACGGCGCAAGATCGACATTGAATCTGCGTGCGTTGAAGACCTGCGGCACGAGACACACGTCGGCCATCGAGACCGAGTCGCCATAGCAGAACCTGCCCTGCGAGGAATGACGACGCAGCTCGACTTCGATACCTTTGAAGCCCTCCACCACCCAATGCTGATACCAGGCGTTCACGTCGTCGTCCGCTTGACCGAGCCGCTGACGCAGGTAGTTGAGCACGCGCAGATTGTTGATTGGATGGATGTCGCAAGCGATTGCGAGCGCGATCGAACGCACCTGTGCGCGACCGAGAGGCGTGTCGGGCAACAGGGGCGGATCGGGGTAGAGCTCATCGAGATACTCCATGATTGCGAGTGACTGCGATAGCGCAGTGCCTTCGATATCGAGAGCAGGTATCAGGCCATACGGATTGACCGCCAGATAATCCGCTGCGCGGTGTTCGCCTTTGGCAAACGCCTTCGGAATCGACTCGTACGTCAACTTCTTCAGGTTGAGCGCAATTCGAACACGGTAAGCAGCAGAGCTGCGAAAGAAGGTATAGAGTTTCATGACTCGCCTGAGAGAGTATTCCAGATCATCAGAGCATCGAGTGCCAGTACACCCTCTGGGGTGGCACGAAGAGGATTGATATCGAGCTCCAGTAACTTCGAGTGCGCACTCACCATGTTGCTGACGGCAAGAAGCGCAGTGACGATCGCATCGCGATCGACCGCGGGCGCGCCCCTCCAACCCTCAAGCAACCCGCTCCCGCGCAGATCGTTCAGCATCTCGAGCGCATCCGCTCTGCTGATCGGCGCGAGCCGGATGCTCACATCGTTGAGCGCTTCGGCCTCGGTGCCGCCGAGGCCGACCAAAATCGTCGCACCGAAGCTCGCATCGCGCTTTGCACCGACGATCAGATCGACACCGCGTGGCGCCATTTCCTCCAGCAAATACCGAGGCGATCGCCGGTCTGGAATCGAATCGATTTGATCGAGAGCGCGGTTCAGCTGCTCGATGTCACTCACGCCGAGATGCACGCCGCCTACTTCCGTCTTGTGTGCAATCGCCTCATCGAGCACTTTGACGACGATCGGCTTCTGGAGCGTCTCGAACGCCCCCACAGCCTCCTCGCGCGTGCGGCAGACGACATGCGTCGGCGTGCGAATACCATATTGATTGAGCAGCCGCTTTGCTGCGGCTTCGTCGCGAGCATCGACGGTTGCGCGCGATTCGAGCGGCATCGCTGCCTTTGCCACACGACGCCGATGTCGCGCTCGTGCATCTTCGCTGAGCGCCCATGCCGCCGTCGCCGCGCGCTCGGGCGACAAGAAGGCCGGCGTTCGCAATGCCTCGAGCGCGGCTTCCACTCGTTCTAGCGAAGCTGGCTCTCCTAACGTTCCAAAAAGAAGCGGTACGTCGATCTCCTCGCGGGCGCGTTTGAATACGGCGACGGGATCGAGTGCCGCCGGCTCATCGAGCGCGAACGTCAGCACAGCGTCGATCGCAGGATCACGTGCGACATGAACCATCACGTCCGCAAACACCGCCGATGGACGGCCCGTATCGATCGGGTTGCGAAGATAGGTCATCGGAGGCAAGAGCTTC
>JAAYXG010000555.1 GCA_012516015.1 Lysobacteraceae bacterium
AGTGGCACGGCGAAGGGCAGCTTCCTTTCAGCCCGCTCGTAAAGCGAACCTCGCACGCGGACTCGGTCGTGAGACGCTGCGAGCAGTGGCTTGCCGAGCACTATCGCGAGAGCAACGCGATCCCGAAAGTCGTCCATCTCGCAGGTATACCGGAGCGCACACTGAAACGGCGCTTCGCCGCCGCAACCGGTCATTCTCTTAGAGACCACATTCAGAACCTGCGCGTCGAAGCGGCGAAGCGCATGCTCGAGACGAGCGAGACACCGGTCGATGACATCAGCGCAGCGGTCGGCTACGAAGATGTCTCCTTCTTTCGTCGCCTGTTCAGACGCATGACCGGTCTCACGCCGAGCGACTATCGTCGAATGTTCCAACCGATCGCTTCCGCGGTCAGACGCGCCGCAATCTGACCGCGGTCGCACGAGACGAACGCGCTTCGCGCGACCGCAGTGGGAGCCTTCAGTGCCAGTCCCCGATCTTGACGTCGTTCGGACTTGGCCGACCTTTCCCGGTCTCGCCCAACGACTTCAAGCTCATCAAGAAAGTCGCCCACTTGGTGCTGCAGTGATACATGAACTCGACGGGCTCCTTCCATCCCTCGTGCTTGAAGAGCACGATCGTGAAATCCCCCGCTTGCTTGAGATCGAAACGAACCCGCGTACCGATCCACTCGACCGGCCCGTCGACAACCTCCCATACGATGCGATCGTTGGCTTTGAGCTCGAGAATCTTCATGTTGAAGACACCGAGCTCCTTGCCGTTGTCCGTGAAGCGGAACCTGAGGCGGCCGCCCACATGCTCATCGCCGGTCGTCTCTTCGGTCCACCACCCCGCGAGGCCTGCGGGCGTCGCGAGCGCCTTGTACACTTCGTCGATGGGTGTCTTGATACCCACTCGATGCAAGATATCGAACACGATGCGTCTCCTTAATTGGCTCTGACAGACGTAGTCTCGACGAGGCGCATCGATCGATGAGAGTGACAAATGTGACGCGATTGCCATGGACTCGCTGATATCGGCTGGCGCGCGCGCGCTGGCCGCCGGAGATCCTATCGGCGCGCTCAAGCTCGTCGCACTACGCAACGATGCGGCTGGCCTCGCTCTACGAGGCATCGCGCTCGCGCAGCTCGGCGAGTACGGCCGCGCGCGCGAGCTGCTGCGTGCCGCGACGCGTGCGTTCAGCGTTCGAGAAACGGTCGCTCGCGCACGTTGCATCGTTGCGGAGGCGGAGATTGCGCTGGCTTCTCGCGATCTCGGCTTTGCACCGAAGACGCTCGAATCCGCGCGCGCTACGCTCGAAGCGCATGGCGATACCGCCAACGCCGCGCATGCGCGGCTACTGACGATTCAGCGCCTACTGCTTCTAGGCAATGTGGAGGAAGCGCAACGCGCGCTCGCCGAGCTGCACGCATCCGCCCTGCCCCCAGCCTTGCAGGCCGCGCGCGCTCTCATCGCGGCGGGCATCGCGATGCGCCGTGTGCGAGCGAGCGAAGCCCGCGCCGCCTTGGCGCGCGCCGATCGGGCAGCGCGCACGGCCGGCATCGCCGCGCTCGTCTCGGAAGTGCGGAGCGCGAAGTCGATGCTCGACACGCCGGTGGCACGGCTGCTCGAGAAAGGAAGCGAGCGACTCCTGCTGCTCGATGAGGTCGAGTCGTTGCTTGCGTCGAGTGCCTTGATCGTAGATGGCTGTCGTTACGTCGTGCGTCAAGCAAAGCACGTCGTCTCGCTCGCTCGACGGCCCATACTCCTCGCGCTCGCACATGCGTTGGCTCGCGCATGGCCGCACGACGTACCGCGCGATGCGCTCGTCGCACGCGCATTCCGGCTCGCGCTCTCCGATGAATCCCATCGGGCGCGGCTGCGCGTGGAGATCGGGCGGCTGCGCAAACTGCTCGAACCGATCGCCGCCATCGAAGCCACGAGGCACGGCTTTGCGCTCGCGCCGCGCCGCGCGCGCAACGTGGTCGTGCTCGCGCGACCCGTCGAAGACAAATACGCCGACGTCCTGGCCCTGCTCGCCGACGGCGAGTCGTGGTCCACTTCCGCGCTCGCACTGGCGCTTGGTTCGAGCCAACGCACCGTGCAGCGTGCCCTCGAGTCGCTCGCGCGCGCCGGCAAGGTACAAGCATTCGGACTCGGGCGGGCGCGCCGCTGGGCGACGCCTCCCCTACCTGGATTCACGACGGTGTTGTTACTCCCGGCATCGTTGCCGACCGACTAGGATCCCCTCACGGCAATTCGAACCGGAGCACATACCATGAAACAGGCAAGCATCGTTCACGAGTACGGTCCGTTCCCCGACATCGAGGCGGTGCACGGCGTGAGTCATGACGGCAAGAACGTGTGGTTCGCGTCGGGCGACAAGCTCAACGTCCTCGATCCCGAGAGCGGCAAGATTACACGGTCCATTCCCGTCGCCGCGGATGCGGGCACGGCATTCGACGGTCGCTATCTATTTCAGATCGCCGGCGCGAGCATCCAGAAGATCGATCCCGAAACGGGACGCGTGCTCAAGTCCATTCCGGCCCCAGGAGGCGGCAGCGACTCGGGCCTTGCGTGGGCCGAAGGGAAATTGTGGGTCGGTCAATACCGCGAACGAAAGATCCATCAGATCGATCCCGACACCGGCGCCGTGCTACGCACGATCGAATCCAATCGATTCGTCACCGGCGTGACCTGGTTGAACGGCGAGCTTTGGCATGCAACTTGGGAAGGCGACGAAAGCGATCTGCGGCGCATCGACGCCGACACCGGAGAGGTGAAAGAGAAAGTCGCGATGCCGGCCGGCACGGGAATTTCCGGGCTCGAATCGGATGGACGCGACCGCTTCTTCTGCGGCAGCGGTATGGCCGGCAAGGTGCGCGTAGTGCGTACCAAGTAGCCACGACACCGTTCTCCCTTGCGTCGACACAAGAAAAAAAATCGCGGTGCACACAGGAACCCATGCCATGGCTCGATGTGTTTCGATGCAAGCAAAAAACTCGAAAAGGTTGCACGCCAGTGCACTTGTCGGGTTCGCAAGCGCGCATCGAGTAGTGCGAGGAAACACATCCACGCAGAGGTCGGCGTATGGCCATGGGGATCTACGGAAGTCTCGGACACTTCAACGAGCAGGATCTGCATCTCGTTCGTTCCATGCTGCGGCATCGAGGAACGAATGACTACATCGTCTCGCGAGGTCCGAACATTCGGCTTGCGTATCGTAGTACGCGAGCCGAATGCGCCGTGGACGCGAACGACGATGTGCCGCTCGTCTATGCAGGGTTGATCACGAACGTTCCGGAGCTGGCCGCCGCCGTCGGTAGTGATCGCGACGACACGTCGGAACCGACGATACGGCAAGTGCTCTGGGCGTTGTACTGCCGCTTCGGCATCGGCGCTTTCGAGCGCATCAACGGTACGTTCGCGATCGCACTCGCGGACACCGAATCCCAATCGCTTCTCCTTGCCGTCGATCGCTGGGCCGCGCGTCCGCTGTGCTTTGCAAAATTGGAGCGAGGCTGGCTCTTTGCGAGCGAGGCAAAGGCGCTGTTCGCGGCGATGGATGCACCGCCGCACTTGGACTTGGGCGTTCTGGCACACGTCGCCGCGACGAAGTACTTACCTCTGCACAAGACCTTGGCGCGGGAAGTGCAAACGGTCGGTCCGGGCGAGTACGTACGCATTCATCTGGAGGCGAGTCATGTGAACA